>CAYYND010000071.1:0-7928 GCA_964472845.1 uncultured Lachnospiraceae bacterium
TTCCGGGGCGCCGCCCCGTGCCCCAAGGCTTTTCCGGGGCGCCGCCCCGTGCCCCGGCAGCTTTCTTGAAAGAAAGCTGCGCAAAGAACTTTAACTGAAAATTATAAAAAATTCTCTGTGAAGTTTTTTGACTCCACCTTTTTTTAAAAAAGTTGGAAAAACCGCTACAAAGGCTAAACTCCTTAGCCGCTTTTTTCTTTGACGCAAGAGGCGCAAAGAAAAAAGCTTACAAAAAAGAAACGCCGTAAAGGGTTTCGCCGTCTGCGGACGGCGACAAGGGCTACGCGCCCTTGTCTGCGCCGCCTTTGAAAAGGCGGGCGAAACTTTCGCAAAAAATCACAAGAAACTTCTCTGTAAAGTTTTTTGGCTCCTCCTTTTTTGCTTACCTCTCAATCTCTCGGTGTAAGTGCTTCGATCATTTCGGCGATCTTAGCTTTGGCTTCTTTTGCCGCGCTTTCGGGCGAGAGATCCTCGGAGAAGGACTTATCGCGAGCGGAAAGCTCGACGGCGCCTCTTTCGAGCGTTCTCGGGCTTACTATCATACGAAGAGGAACGCCGAGCAGGTCTGCGTCGGAGAACATAACTCCCGCGCTGACGTTTCTGTCGTCGTAAATGACCTCGACTCCGAGCTTTTTGAGCTCTTCGTAGAGCTTATCTGCCGTTTCTTTAACTGCCGGATCATCCACTCTGATCGCGCAAAGGTGAACCTGCCACGGAGCGATCGTCATAGGCCAGATGGGTCCGAACTTATCGCGTTTGACCTGGCACACCGATGCGACAAGTCTGCCGACGCCGATGCCGTAGCAACCCATAATAGGATATTGAAGATCTCCGTTCTTGTCGAGATACTGCATACCCATCGATTCCGTATATTTTGTGCCGAGCTGGAATATGTTTCCGACCTCGATGCCGCGGCTTATCGTGATACTGTGCTTGCCGCACACGGGGCAAATGCCGCCTTCAAGTGCCTTGGCAACGCTTGTATATTCAACCTCGCCGACATCGCGAGCCATATTCATTCCCTTGTAATGATAGTCCTCCTCGTTTGCACCGGCAACGAAGCTTGAAAGCGTGCGGAGCGACTCGTCATAAACGACGGTAACGCCCTCGGGCAGACCCTTAGGTCCTATAAATCCCGCGCACAGACCCGAATTCTCGGTAAGAGTTGCGGCGTGTATCTCGGCTTTGACGTAGTTGCGGAGCTTGGTCTCGTTGACCTCAAGATCTCCTCTGAGGAATACGACTATGATGGAATCATCGGCGTTTCTCTGGTAGAGCACAGCTTTGCAGGACTCGTTTGCCGAGGCGCCGAGGAAGGAGCAGACCTCCTCTATCGTCTTTTGATGCGGTGTATGAACCTTCTCGAGCGGCTCGACGGGACGATCGCTGTTTTCAACAATGCAGTCCGCCGCTTCCATATTGGAACGGTATCCGCATTCGGGGCATATAACTATGGTATCCTCGCCGATATCGGTAAGGAGCATAAATTCGTGCGAGACGCGCCCGCCCATCATACCCGAATCGGACTTTACGGCGACGACCTCGGGAACTCCGCAACGCGCAAATATTCTCTCGTATGCGCGGTAGCAGACGTCGTAGTACGCCTCAAGATCCTCCTGGGAGGTATGGAAGGAATAAGCATCCTTCATTGTAAATTCCCTTGTGCGGATCAGACCGCCGCGAGAACGGGGCTCATCACGGAACTTTGTCTGTATCTGATATATCATAAACGGATATTTTGCATAGCTCTGCGCGGCATCTCTTGCGAGATGAACTGCCGCCTCTTCGTGCGTCATACCGAGCACCATATCAACGCCGTTCCTGTCCTTAAAGCGAAGGAGCTCAGAGCCGATACTGTCGTATCTGCCCGATTCGCGCCAAAGCGACGCCGGCATAGCGACGGGGAACATTACCTCCTGACCGTCGATGCGATCCATTTCCTCTCTCATAATATTCTCGATCTTCTTTGTTATGCGCTTTGCGGGAGTAAAGAGCGAGAACACACCCGTTCCGACGGATTTTATATAGCCGCCTCTTACCATAAGAGCCTGGCTTTCGACAACGCAATCCGAGGGCGCTTTTTTAAATCTTTCGCCGAGAAGTGCTGAAACCTTCATTTTTATTACCTGTCCTTTATTCTTTATAGAAAATCAAAGTTAATATCTCAGTCTCTTATTTTACCATACATTTCTGAATTTTACAAGAGGTATAAGTGTTTTTGTTTGCGGATTTTTGACAAAACACTGCCGTTTTGCACAAAAACGGCGCAAATATCCATAAAACTTGACAACTCTGACGCATAAATTCAAATTGTTCTTGATTTTGTCGATTTTTTGTGCTATAATTTAATTTGAGTAAATATTGCAAAGCGGAGGGCTATGATGGAAAACACACTAAAAAAGAATTACGTCGCGGTAAGCTATTATCTGAGTGATTACTCGAATGCTACCGAGACGATAGACAAGCTTCAATCTCTCGGCCTCCGCATAAAGCTCTGCGCCGATAACATAGATGTTTCAAAAAAGCAAGAGGATATCGACGGAGCGGCGGCACTCATAATAATTATGCCGAAGGAGCAGAGCGGTGAGGCACTCATAAAGGAATATCTCAGCCGACCGATCTCCAACGGAAAGCCCAAGCCCTGCATCGTCTGCGGCAGATCCGCGCACTCCAACGGCGGCGTGTTCTCCGGAGAGGGCTTCAAGGGCAGAGATGTAAGATTTGTAAACCTTCTGAACGAGGGCGAAAATTCCGCGGTTCTTGACATTCTGGTAAAAAACGCCTCCGCGGTCGGAACGGCGCTCTCGGCATCCCTTGCCGTATTCGGAAAGGAATTTGAGAACACGGTCTCGGGCACCGAGATAGACGGCGTAACGAGAGGGGTCGGGATACTTACGGATGAGGAGCTTTACTTTAACGGATTACACAGGCTTGACGATTCGGATCCTACCGAGGGGTTGAAATATCTGGTCGAGGCATCCGAGAAGGGGTTCCCTGCCGCATCAAACAAAATAGGCGAGCTTTTGGAGAGCGGAAGGATAAGCTCGGGATACGCCGGCGACACGGAGCAAAAGGCGGCGGCGCTTGCCTTTTACGCCAAAGCGGCGGCACTTGATGACGGAGAGGCGCAGTATAACCTCGGGCGGTGCTACGACACGGCGGTTGAGCTCGAGCGTGATCCTGACAAGGCGGTACAGCTCTATGCTCAGGCGGCGACAAAAGGCGTCGGACGCGCTCAGTGCGCGTTGGCAGACTGCTACGAGAACGGCAACGGTGTCGAAAGAGATTTTCTGACCGCTATGAAATGGTACAGAAAAGCGGCGTCATCGGGAGATGCGCGCGCTCAATACGAAATGGGTATCCGATACCTTGACGGCAGATTTGTCGAGGCGGATACAAAAAAAGGCGTGGAATTCCTCACGCAAGCCGCATCGGCAGCCTATCCCGACGCGCTCTATGCGCTCGGAATGTGCTCCGAAGAAGGGCTGGGAGTCGATATCGACACACGCCACGCATTCGGATATTATGAGTCCGCGGCGGCGGCAGGCAGCGTCGAAGGAATGTTAAAGAGCGGCATATTCTGCGAGCACGGCATCGGCACATTCAAGGACGAGGCAAGGGCGATAGAATATTACAGAAACGCCGCGGAGCGCGGAAACATAAAGGCGCAGTGCAATATGGGAAGATGCTCGGCGCTCGGAATAGGCATCCGAAAGGACAATTCCGAGGCTATGAAATGGTATGAGATGGCGGCGAACGGCGGCGACGTCGAGGCGTGCTATTACGTCGGCGTCTGCTACGAGCGCGGTCTCGGAGTGGCAAAGGATCCCGGTATCGCGGTACACTGGTACAGAGTTGCGGCTCAGAGCGGCTACGCGCCCGCCGAAAACAACCTCGGCGGCTGTTATTGGAACGGTATAGGGGTCACGCAAAGCTACGAGAATGCCGTGTTCTGGTGCGGAAAAGCGGCGGAAAAGGGCAACTCGGCGGCGCAGTTCAGGCTCGGCTCGGCTTATGAGTTCGGGCGCGGCGTTGCCAAAAGCTACGAAAAGGCGGTCGAATGGTACCGCAAGGCGGCGGCTCAGGAGCACGCGGCGGCTTGCAACAACCTCGGCGGTTGCTACGCGGGCGGTTGCGGTGTCAAAGAGGATCTCGAGGAAGCGGCAAAATGGTACAAGGAAGCGGCAAGGCTCGGCAATCTCAGCGGTCAGCTGAGACTCGGACTTTGCTATCTTCACGGAAGCGGTATCGATCGGGACGAAAACGAGGCGTTCAAGTGGCTCTCGGCGGCGGCAGAACAAGGAAAGAAGCTCATCGAAGCCAACACGCTGCAGATCGGATCGGCACAAGCTGCCTGCGTCTCGCTTGCTTTGTTTGAGCTGGCAAAATGCTATTCCGACGGAATAGGCACGGAGCCTTCAAAAGAAAAGGCATTTGAGGGATATCTTGCGGCGGCGGAGCTTCGAGACCAAAGCGCGGTCTGCGAGGTCGCGAAGGCGTACCGCGACGGCACGGGAACCGAGCAAAACGACACGAATGCCTTTCGATGGTTCGTTATCGGAAGCCGACTCGGCAACGCCGAATGTGTCAACGAGGCGGGTAAATGTCTGTTTGAGGGCAAGGGCACCCTTAAGGATGTCGGAAAGGCGCTCGCTTTCTTCACTAAGGCGGAAAATATGGGCAATACCAACGCCGTTTACAACGTGGGACGTTGCTATGAGGCGGGCGTGAACGGAAAAGCACCGAATGTTGCGCGCGCGACGGAATTTTACCGTACCGCCGCCGAAAACGGAGATCTCGACGCTATGCGACGCCTCGGATATATATACTATTTCGGCGACGGAACGGACGCCGACCCCGAGGAAGCGGTAAAATATTACAGATTGGCAGCCGAATATCACGATCCCGAGGCGGAATTTATGCTCGGCGTTTGTTATGAATACGGCAAAGGCACGGCAAAGGACGCCCCCGAGGCGTTCAGACTCTATCGCGATGCCGCAAAGCACGGTCACGTCAAGGCTTGCTACGCGCTCGGCAAATGCTACTGCGAGGGAATAGGAACCGAGACGGACGAGAGCCTCGCCTTCGAGCACTTCAAGGAGTGCGCGGAGCTCGGACTTGCGGCAGCTCAATACAAGCTCGGAGAATGCTTCCTTGCGGGAAAGGGTACGCCAAAGGACGAGGAAAACGGCGTAAGGTATCTTAATCTTGCCGCGAACAACGGCGACGTGCGCGCGATGTACAGACTCGGTATGTGCCTTTTTGAGGGCATCGGCTGTAAATCCGACAAAAAGACCGCGGTGGAATGCTTTGCTCGTGCGGCGGAAGCCGACAATACGGCGGCACAATTTGAGCTCGGAAGGTGTTACCTAGAAGGTGACGGCACCGAAAAGGATCCCGAGAAGGCCATTCCCTATCTTGAGCGCGCGGCTTCAAAGGAGCATCCCGAGGCGATATATTACGTCGGAAAGTGTTGCGAGGACGGTACGGTTTACAGCAAGGACAGCCTTACGGCGGCGCAATATTACCAAAAAGCGGCGGAGCTCGGAAGCCGAAACGCCGCGAAAGCATATAAGCGGCTGCGCAGACATCTGTAAGAGATGGTGAACAATAAAGCGGAGCAAAAAGCGGCTTCGGCACAACGTCGGATCTTTGGCTTTAAGTTTAAATTTGAATTCGAATTTAGCTTTGGAGCCTTAGATCTCGGATTAAAATTTTATATTATCGGGTTATCAAGCGGAAAGGATCGGAAGGCTCTATGTTAAAAGTTAGCAACACATCGGTTATGAATTTTGAGAACGCTGTAAGAGGCGCAAGAAACCCCATGAACAGCTGGGCGAGAATGGACAGCTCATACGACGCAAACGGAAATTTCGTTTTTGGGGAGAATGACCTCTCGCTCGCGAGGCGTCTTGCCACGGCAGGAAGCGATCACAGAAAGTTTTTGCGTCAGATATTTGTATCGGTCGATATAACCGCGCCACTCTATTGGTGGAAGGAGTTTGACACTTACAAGGTCGGAACGGTCGCAAATTCCTGCAGTACCATGCACAAAATACATTCCAAGGAATTTACAAGAGATGATTTTTCCTGCGATCGACTTGACGAGGGCGGACTTGCCGTGCTTGACTCGGTGATAGCGTATCTTGAGGCGGAAAGGCAAAGGTTCGTTGCCGACACCTCGAACCGTCAGCCCTGGCATAATATGATCCAGCTTCTGCCGACGAGCTATAATCAGATGCGAACGGTGACACTGAACTATGAAAATCTCATCTCGATATATTACGCAAGACGAAATCATAAGCTGGCCGAATGGCATACGCTCTGTGATTGGATAATGTCACTTCCCTACGCAAAAGAGCTTATCGCGGTCAAGGAAGAAAACTGAGAGGCGTATTTAATGCTCTTTATATTTTAGAAGATACCGTTGCGTTCGCGCAACGGTGTTTTTTGTCAATTCACAGCAAGAAATCGTTAAGCTTCAAGCACTTGCTAAACTCCATAGCCGCTTTTTTCTTTTCCAAAAGAGGCACAAATAAAATATTAAATGGGAAACACCGCAAGCGAGCGCTGCCTCGAACCCCGTCTTTCTTTGCCGGTGCTCTCGAATGATCTCAAAAACGGTGGCGGCACGGCAAAAAACTTGCAAAATACCATATTGTGTGATATAATTTCAGTGATATATTACTTACATAAGGGTGGTATTAAAAATGGAGCTTTCAACAAAACGCACGTTGAGATTTAACAAAGACGGAAAATTCCGCATACTTATGACCTCTGACCTTCAGGAAACGGTCAACTATGACGAGAGGGCGCTTAGAGGACTTCACGCCATGATAGACGCCGAGAAGCCCGATCTCGTCATCTTCGGCGGCGACAACTGCGACGGAAGATACCTTAAAACACGCGAGGAGCTCGAAGCATACCTTAAAGTCTTCTCCGTTCCGATGGAAGAGAAAAAGATCCCGTGGATGCACGTTTTCGGAAATCACGACTATGACGTTGACGTACCCGCCGCCGAGCAGAACGAGATGTACAGAAGCTATGAATATTGCGTCTCGGGCGTTTCTCCCGAGGGCGTTCCCGGCGTTACAAACTACGCCCTGCCCGTGCTTGCAAGCACATCAGATCATATCGCATATTGCATCTATGCCTTTGACACGATGCACAAGGATGTGACCTTCAGAAACGGCACCGTTACCGTCGACGACCTTATGATAGGCGGCAAAAAGGAAGCCAACCGCAAGTGGGACTTCGTTCGCTTCGAACAGCTTCTTTGGTATTGGAATACCTCAAAGGAGCTTGAAGCCAAGGAAGGCAAGCTCGTCAGGTCTATGGCGGTTATGCACGTTCCGCCGCACGAGATGGATCTTTGCATAAAATACCACGAAAACGTCGATTCCAAGGGAGAATTTGACGAAAAGCTTCAATGCGGCGTCGCAAACTCCGGAATATACGCAACTATGCTTCAAAGAGGCGACGTCGATATAATCGCGGCAGGTCACCTTCACAAGGATACCGTTGACACGGTGTACGGCGGAATAAGACTTTGCCTCGATGGCTGCGCCGGCTTCAGCCCCAAGAGCGACGACTCACGCAGAGGCGGCAGAGTGTTCGAGATCAACGAGGACGGCTCGCACAGTACATATTGGATAGCGATCAAAGATCTTATCGATATAACGAAGTGATCGAATCGTCGGCAGAAAAGCAAAAAAGCACTTCTTCATTCCCAATCAAGCAAAAACTAAAAAATAAATGGCCAAAAAGTGTTGACAAAGCGCGCCCTTTGTGATATAATAGCGTGGTATCTCGGGGTGTGGCACAGCTTGGTAGTGCGCTTGGTTCGGGACCAAGAGGCCGCAGGTTCGAATCCTGTCACTCCGACCACAACCGACAAGTCCGAACTTTTTTATCGTGAAAAAGTGTTT
>CAYYND010000072.1:0-7263 GCA_964472845.1 uncultured Lachnospiraceae bacterium
ATCAAACAAGAAAATAATAAAATAAATAATAATGCAAAGTGTAGGGGTTACCCGTTCACAAGCGATAAGGAGGTGTCGGTATGGCAGTACCGAAGAGAAAGGTATCCAAAGCTCGCAGAGACAAGAGACGTTCCAGCACGTGGAAATTAGTATTTCCCGGTATGACAAAGTGCTCAAACCCTGATTGCCAAGAGTATGTATTGGCACATCACGTATGCAAGGCTTGCGGTTATTACAATGGTAAAAAGGTAACAAAGGGCGAAAATGACGCATAAGTGACCATTCGCAATAAAAAGACTCATTCTGTCCCAACGACACGATATGAGTCTTTTTCCTTAAGTATTAAAATGGAGATAATTATGAAAAAAATCATTATTAAAATTACGGCTCTGCTTGCCGTTGCGGCTATGTGTGTTTCCTTCTGCTCATGTCAGTTGTCCGACTTGTTGAATAAGGAGACCGACTCGGGCGCGAGCGAGTCGGATACGCCGCCGACCGATACCGATAGCGTTGAGAAGCACGAGGCGATGGATCTGAAGAATCTTGACCTCACAAAATATCTCAAGCTCGGTGACTACAAAGGCTTCAAGCTCAGCGTTGCATCTGATAAGCTTACGGAAGAAGAGTTTCGTGCGTCTATAAATGAGATACTCGAAAGCAAAGCCAAAGGCTATGAGGAGATAAAGGATAGGAAGACCAAAAAGGGCGACAAGCTCAACATAGATTTTGAGGGCTATATGGACGGCAAGCAATTCGAAGGCGGTACGGCAAAGTCGCAAATCATCGAGCTTTCCGAGGTGACCGGATATATAAGCGGATTTGACGCCGACCTCTATGATGTGATTCCCGGAACAACCGTTGAGACACGCGTGACATTCCCTGATCCGTATCCCAATGACCCGACCAAGGCAGGGAAGGAAGCCACCTTCAAGATCACGATAAATTACATTTACGGTGATCCGATACTTCCCGAATATAACGATGAATTTGTTAGTGAATATTCAAACGGAAAGTATAAGACCGTTGATGCGTTTGAGGAATATTATCAGGGCTATTTCCAAAAGCATAAGAAATATGAGATACTTGAAAAGAAGAAGACACTTGCATGGGATGCGTTTGTAAAAAGTTGTATTGCTATTGAGATACCTCAGCAACAGATAGACTACTACTATTACCAGGATCGCGATTACTATGAGTCCTACGCTAAGATGTATGGTATGACATACGAGAGCTTTCTTGAATATATACAGCTTTCCGACAGCAAGTTCAGGGAAAATGCGTACGAAAATGCTTTGAACGATATAGCCCTTTATTCTTTGATAAAAGCGGAAAATATTACGCTTTCGGACGAGGAATACAAGACGATGCTTGAAGAATATGCCGATATGAATGACGTGACGGCTGAATATGCGGAGTCGTATCTCGGTAAGGATTTGCTGATGGAGTATTTTGAATACGACAAGGCAAGGCTCTATATCGTATCTCTTTCCGAGTTTAGCGAAGAAGAGGAGTCATTGGAGCCCGAAACGGACAGCGAACCTGCCGACACTGCTTCATAAAGTATGAGCGTTATCCGAGAGCAAACGTGTCGGATGATTGAATAAATATTTCCATATAGGATATCCTATAATTTGGGAACAAATCTTCCCGGAGGTGTCCGAATGGAAAAATTAACGCAAGATTACAAAAATAACGTCGAATATATCGACAAGCTTCTGCGGCTCGACGAAAATTTCGACATTTTGAAAAAGACATTAAAGGTATCCGAGGATGAGCTGACATTCTATTTCATAGACGGCTTTATCAAGGATACCGTGATGCAGAAAATGATGATATATTTTGCATCACTTAAGAGCACGGGGCAGGCGGCCAAGGATACGGCGGAAAGGTTTGTAAACGAGACCGTTCCGTATGTTGAGGCAGATGTTACCGATTCCGTGGATACGATGATCACTATGTTGCTTTCGGGTGCTGCTTTGGTACTTGGCTCTACTTTCGGAGAGTACGCGATAATAATAGATGCACGTACTTATCCGTCAAGAGAGACGGGAGAGCCCGAAAGTGACAGGGTAATACGCGGAGCGCATGACGGCTTTGCGGAAACGCTTATTTTTAATACGGCGCTCGTGAGGCGAAGGATAAGGAGTCCGGAGCTTACCATGAGTTATATGAACATCGGGAAAATCTCGAAAACGGATATAGTGGTGTGCTATATGGCGGACAGAGCCGATCCCGAATACGTAAAAAATATTAAAAATAAGCTTTCAAACGTCAAAACAGATTCATTGACGATGGGGCACGAATCTTTGGCTGAGTGTCTTATCAAAACGCATTGGTATAACCCGTTTCCGAAGATTCGGACGACCGAGCGTCCCGATGCGGTCGCGGCACAGCTTGAAGAGGGAAACGTCATAATATTGTGTGACAATTCCCCCGAGGCTATGATATTGCCTACATCGATATTTGATTTTCTTCAAGAGACCAACGACTACTATCTGCCGCCGCTGACGGGAACCTACACAAGGCTTTTGAGAAACGTAATATTTTTTCTGACGCTGTTTATGATGCCTTTGTGGTATCTGTGTATTCAAAATCCGGCGATAGTTCCGACGTGGCTTGAATTTATACTGCCCGTGGAACGCGGTAGACTTCCGATAATAGTTCAGATATTGCTCGTCGAATTTATAATCGATGGGATGCGTATGGCATCAATGAATACGCCGAATATGCTGACAAATTCACTGTCTGTCGTCGGCGGACTCATCCTCGGAGATTTTGCGATACAGATCGGCTGGCTCATCCCCGAGGTAATACTCTATATGGCCTTCGTTACGATAGCTAATTTTTCGCAGGCAAGCTATGAGCTTGGCTTTGCGTTCAAGTTTTTAAGAATTTTAATATTAGTGTTGACAGCATTGCTCGGTACGTGGGGCTTTGCACTTGGTTGCGCCGCGGTCGTGCTGATGCTGTTGACAAATAAGACCGTGAGCGGCAAGAGAAATTATCTTTACCCTCTCATACCGTTTAACGCAAGGGCGATGGCGTCCCTTGTTTTCAGATTAAAGAAAAGGAACTGACTTATTATGAAAAGCACAACAAAAAGATCGGGCAAGTCCGAGAAGCAACAGTATATTAACATTATTTTGATATCGGGTGCCGTGATTTTGGCGATAGCGGCGATTTTTGCGGTAGTCGCTTTTATCCCACGTATAAAGGCAAATCAACGTATGGATGATATCGAATACTTTTTGGAAGCCCCCGAGATCTGCGAGATCCTTCTGGTATCCGACTTGAAATCAAGCTCAGATATCTTCGGAAGCAGCGGCGGTGAGGCGTCCATCACAGACAGTGAGAAAATAGCCGAGCTTTCAAAGAAGCTTGACGACGTGATCGAAGTAACAAAGTATTCTTTTTCAAAAAATATGAGCTACGGCTCATGGGGAATACGCCTGCGTTTTTATGTGCTTGATTATAAGTATGAGGTCTATCTTGAAGAAACTCGCATTTATATTTTGAACGGTGAAAGGGGCTATTATTTCGTTCCGAAAAATGCCGCCGCCGAGAAACAATATTCGGAATTCTATGCGTATGTGCTTTCATTGATAGAAGAACAATAGGCAACATATGCAAGCATTATTCGAATTAAATGCGAATAACGCGGAAATCTTACTGCTTGTAATGATTGCCTACGGTGTCTCCGTGATTAATTATCAACAACTATGAAATAAAAGTCAACCCCGACAGAGTTTGAATATCTGTCGGGGTCAATTTTTGTTTATTGCGATCGATTCTTGATTATACGCAGAGGGGCGTCCTTGCGAGGAGTAGGCTTTGCGAGAGCTTTTTTTCGTTGCGTTATTTAAGATCGTCAAGCCTTGCTTTTACCGATTTCATATCCTCGAGCATCTCTTCTTTCTTTCTCGGATCGCGCAGAAGAAGGGCAGGGTGATATACCGCCGTCATAAGAAATTGTCCTTTTTCTATCCATACCCCGTGCTCGCGAGTTATCTTATAATCCGGACGTATCAGCTTCATCGCGGCTATGCGCCCGAGACAGACTATGATCTTCGGCTTTACCATACGCACCTGTTCGCGCAGGTAGTCTATGCACATCTCTTCTTCCGTGGGCAAGGGATCACGATTTTTCGGAGGACGGCACTTGAGAATGTTAGCGATATAAACATCCTTTCTGTCTATTCCGACCGCATACAGGTATCTGTCAAGCAGTTGACCGGCTCTTCCTACGAAAGGAGTGCCGCTCAGATCCTCCTGCTCGCCGGGTGCTTCACCTATGAACATAAGATCGGCATTTATGTTTCCCGTGCCGAAAACGCAGTTCGTTCTCGTATCTCCGAGAGGGCACTTGTGACACTGACTGCATTTATCGTAAAGCTCCTGCCATTTTTCGTTTTCAAACACATATTTTTGATTTTCCATAGCGCGCATCTCCAATCGTACAAGGATCGTTTATACACGAAATTTTATCACTAATATATGAATTGCGGAATAAACAAATGAAAATATTCAAAAGATTTTTGCCGTTTCCTAAAATTCGGACAGTGTCTCTATGGCGGACTCTCGGCAGATGCTGTATCCGTGCTCAAATATGTACATAAGGAGCATATCGCTTTTTTCGCTCTCTCCGTATTCTGACATAAACAGACTGCTTTGCTCGGCAAACCTTTTCTCCTTGCCGTCGATCTCGAGCAAAAGATGATATTTTGCATTTTCATCTCTGTACAGCGAGCTTGCGGGTATCATATCCGCGTGATAGAAGAGCCTTTTGCAGGCATCCAAAAGATTTGAAAAGCTGTCAAATCTCCAAGCGCAGATTATGTTGTTCGCCGACACGTGCCGCATTTTGCCATCGGCGGTGCTGCTATCTGATGCCCGATCCGTAAGCTCCGTGCTGTATACGTCTCGTATATGAGGCGACGTATCTGCGTTTGCGAGCTTATCTCCGGGCTCGATCTTTGACACAAAAAGCTCGCATCCCCCGGATCGGGAAGGGTAAAGCTGAATAAAAAGCTTTTCGCTTCCTATGTCGAAACCGCTCAGTTCCTTTGCTTTTTTGAGTATCCTTTTAAATGCTTCGCGCGCCTTCGGTGTGTTTCGGTCAGCGTCTGCGCAATCAAGCTCAAAGCTGTCCATATCCTCGGACGAAAGCATAATTTTAATCTGACTCGAGCTTATTTTGATCAATTCCATTACGTACCTCCGGAACATTTGTTGACCGTTGCTTTCGGTCAACCTCTACATAATTAATATTATATGCGATTTATATTGAAATTGGAAGTCCTAAATTGTTGGTAATTATTTTTCCATAAAGTTAAAAAAGGACTTCCTTTTTGAATATTTGCACGAAAATGTCAGAATAATTCAAAAACTTGCCGAAATAGTTATTTATTTGTCTTGCAAAAACACGCGGCGTATGATATAATATAAACGGTTAGATGTAACCTTTTGCTTAACACTGCTTTGAAAGGAAGTTCTGATAAAATGAAAAACAAAAAAGCTCTGTCGTTTATATTATATGTAGTCGGTGCATTGGTTGGTATATTTGCCATCGACCTGATCTTTATAACCGCAAGCGTTGCTAAGACGGGATTTCAAAAATTTCTCGTTGTAATATGCTTTATCCTTCTTGCTTTTATTGCGGCAATGATAGTATATGTTGCAATGCAGATGAAGGATGTGGAGCCGAACTTCTTCCTTTACGATAAGACACTGCGCAAAAATATATCTGTTGATAACCTTACCTTCAAGACGGTAAACGACAAGATGACTCTTTACATTTCACAGATCGGCGAGACCGAGGAAAGCCTTTGGGTGGATAATGTCCTCGAGGATCCCGAAAAGCTCGGAGATCCTGCGGAGTTCCGTACGGTCCTTGCTTATAAAATGCTCTACGATCTTGCGGATTTTAACGACGATAAGCATTGGCTCGATTTTTACACGCGCGGCGGTAATACCGTTTCAAGTATCGCGGATGCCATCAAGAGAAACGGAGACGTCGAGATGGCAGAGACGCTTGTTGAGCTAAAGAATTCATTTAACGGCGACGTATCGGACATCAAAGAGTTCCTCGTCAACAACAAGCCCTATTTGCAGAAGCGTATGCTTAAGTTTGTAAAAGCCAATATCGAGCTTTTCTATTGATATACGAATAAATAACCGAAACGCCGTTCTTGCGGCGTTTTTTACTGAATGATATACTTGTGCCGCCGCTCGGCGGCAGAATGGAGATTTTTATGCCGAGATTTTTTACGGACGGCGGATCGATATCCGAGCAAAACGGAAAACAGTATATTACGATCTCGGGGGATGATGCCTTCCATATCGCCCGTTCCTTGCGTATGGCTGTCGGCGAGAGTATAACCGTCTGTGACGGTAAAGGAAACGAATACATATGCCGACTTGAGTCAATTACGGATTCAAGAGCAGAGGCACTTGTGATGGAGAGCCGCGTCTCATCATCCGAGCCGAGCTTTTTCGCCTATCTTTTTCAAGCCTTGCCGAAAGGGGATAAGCTCGATACGGTCATTCAAAAATCAGTTGAATGCGGAGTTTCGGAGATAGTTCCTTTCGAGAGCGAGCGGTGCATCGTAAAGGTCAAGCCCGAGGCGGAAGCGCGAAAGACCGAGCGAAGACGTAAGATAGCCGAAGAAGCGGCTAAACAGTGCGGACGCGGAGCCATCCCGAATGTCCGAAATACCGTCTCGTTCGATCGGATGCTCGCGCTTGCTTCACAATGCGATATAAAGCTCTTTTGTTATGAAGCCGAGGATGAGAATTCGATCAAAAGAGCGATTGAAAGCGCAAAGCAGAGCCTTTCGGAGGACAAGAGACCTACGGTCGCCTTGATCGTGGGAAGCGAGGGCGGATTTTCAAAAAAAGAATTGGAAGCGGCACGTGCAGCGGGACTTGTCCCCGTGGGGCTCGGAAAGAGAATTTTGAGGACCGAGACTGCCTCGTTGTTTGCCCTCTCGTGCCTTGTTTATGAGCTTGATATGCCGTAAAAGGCTTTGTGCATTATGCCGAGTTGATAATACACAAAAAATTAACATTTATTTTAGTCAAAATCTATAAAAAATATCGTAACCCCTATTGAAAAATCACAATTTTTAGTGTAAAATATAGTACTGTATGGACAAAAGGTAAAAAGCAAACCGAAATATAAGACACACATTCGAAAGAAAGAGGAAAAGCAAATGTCAAACAGATTATTTCAGGGCGTAATATATCAGATGAAGGATGCTATTG
>CAYYND010000073.1:0-7137 GCA_964472845.1 uncultured Lachnospiraceae bacterium
CGGGGAGGATCTCAGCAGCCATAGCCGCTGTGTGTGTCATACCCGAGCATCCGATAGTCTCAACAAGAGCCTCTTCGATGATACCGTTCTTTACGTTAAGTGAGAGCTTGCAAGCGCCCTGTTGGGGAGCACACCAGCCCACACCGTGGGTGTATGCCGAAATATCTGTGATCTGCTTTGCCTGTACCCATTTACCCTCTTCCGGTATCGGAGCGGGACCGTGATGGGGACCTTTGGCAACAACACACATATTTTCCACTTCTTTGGAATAGATAATGTTGCTCATTTAAATTTATCTCCTTTATTAAAATAATAAACTGAATTTATCACTCGGCGAGTGTTCCGTATACCGTACCGAACGCGGAGGCGGCATTGCACTCGTCTGTATCGATGTGCATGGCAAGTGCATATGTATCGTTTACACGAACGACTACGTCATCAAAAATAAGAGGACGCGAGGTCGAGAGCTTGACCTTTACGATCTGCTTATCCTCTACACCGAATTCAGCAGCATCTGCAGAGGTCATATGAATGTGACGCTTTGCAATGATAACACCTTCTGTAATCTCAAGCTCGCCGGCGGGGCCAACAAGTTTAAGACCCGGTGTGCCGGAAACATCTCCGCTTTCGCGAACGGGAACCGCTGTAAGTCCGAGCGTACGTGCATCGGTGTAAGAAAGTTCGACTTGATTTGCTTTTCTCTCGGGGCCGAGAACGCTTACTGCGAGCTCGCCTTTGGGGCCTACAAGCTTGATCTTGTCATTTCCGCAGGCAAACTGACCGGGCTGACTGAGCATCTTTTTGACCGTGAGTTCAGCACCCTTGCCGTAAAGCACTTCAACGGCTTCCTTGGTAAGGTGAATATGTCTTGCTGAGGTCTCGACAAGTAACTGTTTGGTAGTGTTCATAATTCAATACCTCTCTTTAAGATTTTATCTTATTTGACGTGATACGATAGCATACGACAAAAATGTCATACGCCCATTCCCAACAATTATACCATAAATCAGAAGAAATGTAAATATCGGATTTTAAATAAATGTGTAAACATATATCCCGATTTTCTTGTCAATAATACTTACAGAGTGTATTTAAGGAGATGATAGGATGGAATCAAAAGATAAGAATCTCAGAAACGGAAACGCTGACACGAGCGAAAGCTCGACACAAGGCGGGCAAAATGAAAGATTTGAAAATATAGTAGACAGCGGAAGCACGGTAGCGGATAATAAAAATGAGTCTATTCACTGCCTTACGATAGTCGGGCAGATAGAAGGACATTACGCTCTCGGAGAAGGGCAAAAGGCGACGAAATACGAGCATATAATTCCATTGCTTGTTTCCATTGAGGAGAGCGATACGATAGACGGTGTGCTGATAGTGCTCAATACTATGGGCGGAGACGTTGAGGCAGGGCTTGCGCTTGCCGAAATGATAGCTTCAATGACTAAGCCTACGGTCTCTCTCGTGCTTGGCGGCGGACATTCAATAGGTGTGCCTTTGGCGGTCTCGGCGAGGAGATCATTTATAGTTCCGAGTGCCACGATGACGATACATCCCGTAAGGATCAGCGGTCTTGTCGTAGGCGTGCCGCAGACGTTTAATTACTTCAAGGAGATGCAAAATCGAATAATCAGCTTCATATGCCGTAATTCAAATGCCGATAAGGACAAGATATACGAGCTTATGATGAGACCCGATATGATCGCAACGGATGTAGGCTCGATCATAAGCGGAGATGAGGCGGTGCAATACGGAATAATCGACGAGATAGGCGGTCTTAAGGAAGCACTTGAGGCATTGAGAGATATGATCGTCTCCGATAAAAGCAAAGCCGATGAGGATAAGAGCGAAAAGCAGCTTATCCGTTCCTGAAGATCTGAATTTTTCGGAGACTTAAAAACAAAAACAATAATGGGGGCTGAGTTAATAACTTAGCCCCTTATACTTTTATTCGATCATATACCCGACATTTCTTACAGCTTTTATAAGCCTTACTCCGGAGGCCCCTTCAAGCTTGCGACGCAGGTAACACACATACACATCCGCTTTGTTGGAATTCGAGTCTCCGATCACCTCGGCTATCTCATCTCTGGAGACGGCGGAGCCTAATCTTGAAAGCAACAGATCGAGTATGCGGCTCTCGTTCGGTGAAAGCGGTATGGTCTGACCGCAATATGATACCGAAAGGGAGCTTTTATCCGGGATCGGAAGGGCGTGTGATGCCTGCAAGTCTTGCTTTTCGGAGCCGCTCAGCGTTCTAAGGAGACGCCTCAGCTCCTCGAAAAGGAAAGGTCTCTCAAGCACAAAATTGCAATATTTGTATATTTTTTCATCGTTTGTCCTTATACGTGCGTTTGCCAACGCTTCATCTGAATTATTCTTTATGTATCTTATCGCAAGGATCCTTTTGCACCTCGAGTATATCTCCTCTAAGCTGAATTTGTCGGAGAAAGAGTCAAGATCAACGACACAGATATTCGAATCTTCTATATCTTTTGATGATGATGCAACGCTCGAGCCGAGCCCGCAGACCGATGCCTCTATGCTGATTACACTGCGTATGAGAGGATCATCGGAAAAGATCAATACATTACCATTTACAAAATCAATACTCATGGTGATAATCAAAATTACAGTGATCTAAAAATTCACGTGCGATCAGATGGCTCGCGATCTGATTTGGATGGACTCTGTCCCAGGCAAGGGAAGAGGAATGGCGGTGTTTAAGATACCTGTCGAACATAGCTTGAAGATCGATAAATACGCAATCGTGTTTTTCGGCGAGCTCGCGGCATATTTCGGTGTATTCGTCCATTTTTGCGCGCATAAGGTCTTGGCGGCAGTTCTCAATGTAATAGGGCGAAAGGATAAATATACCTTTGACTTTATCCTTGAGCGATACTATCATCTCTTCGACATTTCGTCTGTATTCATCCGTCAGAACCTGCGATGAGGTGATAGCGGGACTGTCAAATTGCCTCCAAACGTCATTTACGCCTATGCAAACAGAGACCCAATCCGGTTCAAGATCAAGCACGTCTCTTTGCCAACGTGCAAGCAGATCGCGGCTGGTGTTTCCGCTTATTCCGGAATTGGTCACTCTGAGCCTCACTTCGGGATAATACGCCGCGAGCATACTTTCGATAGCCCTGACATATCCGCGTCCCACATTATCAAACAGTCCCTCTCCTACGGGATTTTTGCTTCCCGCATCGGTTATGCTGTCTCCTGCGAACACGATTCGATCCATATCACTGAATATCATTTTCAAAGCCTCCGATCTCAATCACGAATTTGTTTTTTAAAACACTTGTTTACTTTTTTACCGCGTTAGCGCACGCAGAGTTTTCTTTACCTCGTCAAAAGAGCTTAGGGTCATAATTTTATTTCTCGCCGACGCCGCTCCCGGAATGCCCTTGATGTACCAAGCCATATGCTTTCGCGCCTCTGCAAGTCCGTTCCTGCTGTCCTTTTTTAGCATAGCTTCTGCGTGCCTTATTGCCATCTCTATCCTGTCTTTGGCGGTCGGCGGTACAAAGTCGACCTTCTCAAATGCCGCGATCACCTCCGCAAATATCCACGGATTTCCGAGAGCTCCGCGCGCGATCATGATGCCGTCGCAGTCGGTTTCATCTATCATGGAAAGGGCGTCCTTTGCCGAAAAAATATCTCCGTTCGCTATAACGGGAACCGAGACTGCCTTTTTTACGTCGGCGATGATCTTTCTGTCTACCCCGGGTTCATACATCTGAGTTCGCGTCCTGCCGTGAACACAAATGGCGGACGCTCCATTTGCCTCGCAGATCCTTGCGACCTCGACTGCATTTTTTGAATTTTGATCCCATCCCGCGCGTATTTTTACTGTGACGGGTATATTTACGGAACGGCTGACCGCTCGGACTATTCTTCCGCAAAGCTCGGGATCCTTCATAAGCGCGCTGCCTTCACCGTTTCCCGCCACCTTAGGCACAGGGCATCCCATATTGATATCGATGGCACTTGGCGGACATTCGGACGTACAGCCGTTGTAATCGCACTCGGCTATCATTTTTGCCGCCTTTGCCATATATTCGGGCTCACTGCCGAAAAGCTGAACCGCCATAGGCAATTCACAAGACCTGACTCTTGCTATCGGGGCGGTCTTGGAATTTTCCCCGGCACTTGCTTTCTTTGAGAGCTGTTCATAGCACAATGCCTTTGCCGAAACCATCTCGCTGACAGTATACTCAGCTCCGAGGCTCCTGCATATTTCTCTGAACACGCTGTCGCTGACGCCTGCAAGCGGGGCTAACATAAGCCCGTGCTTTAGTGTATTATTTCCGATCTTCATACCGTTATCCTTTATTATTGCTTCGCTTGACTTTTACGCTATCATTATACATTATTTCCTTTGATTTTTCAATCCCGATTTTGAAATATATTCGCTTTTTGATGCGGAACTTAGCACGAGTGCGAGGATCTTGTAAAAAAACAAGATAAAAAATATTTTCAATATATGTCATTTCCCGACTTATAAGAGACGGAAAATGATATACCTTGCCCGATCTTTGCATTTGGTGGTGATGTTGGTCGCGATCTTTCGGTTGACAAGTCGTTTCTTTAATGATAATATCAGATCACAGCTTTGATATATCTGTCGTAAACCAAACAAAAAGGAGGAATTTAAAAATGAAAAAACAGATGTCTTACGGATATTCGGCAAAAACTGTATGCAGAAAGATATTTTGTCTTGTGGCGGCGTTTGCGGTCTTGTTATGCGTTTTCGCGACCTGCCTTGTATCTTGCAATGTGTTGGGAGAAGACCCCGGCGATGAAACAGAGAACGACGCCGAAAATGACACGAACGGCTTGACGCATAATAAGATCTCTCTGGTGCTTCCGATGCCCGATGATACCGAGCCTGTGACCGAAGATAAGGGCGCGGAAAACGAAAGCGTGGAGATACCGTCGCAGGAAGATGCGCTGCCGATCGTTCGGAAAAGCCTTTCGTATGTCAGCAACGGAGACGGAACTTGCATGGTTTGTTCCATTGGAAGCGTGACCGATGTGTGTATCGTCATTCCCGAGAGAAGCCCCGGCGGAGATATCGTTACGGGAGTGTCGCCAATGGCTTTTTACGGTGATCGTAACATAGTAGCCGTCGAGATACCAAAGAGTGTTAAAGAGATCGGAGGGCTCGCGTTCGCGGACTGCCCGAAGCTCGTATACATTTCGGTGGATGACGGGAACGCGGCGTTTTGCGATCGCGACGGCATATTGTACGACAAAAGCGGCACCGAGCTTATATGCTGTCCCGACGCTTTCGGTGCTGATCGTATAAACATATCCGATAAGGTGACTAAGATACATTATATGGCGCTTTATAACTGCTCCGCAATTAAGATGATAGATTACGGAGGTACACGGGAGGCGTGGGAACGGATCGCCATCGAGGAAAAGAACTATGTACTTATATCCGCTTCCGTAAGCTTCGGAAATAAATAAAAATCAATAAGAAGGCACAAAAGCACTTACGGGACTTGCTCTAAATCGGTCACCGTAAGCGCTTTTTGATCTGTTTTGAGGCGTTTTACAGTAGGGAATTTTTCAGCCGGCATCAAAATCCGTCTCTATTATTTTTTTTGACGAGAGAGGGGAATATCTCCAATAGGAAATATGCGTAAGATCTTCGCAGTCAACAAAATATTGCAGTTTTGGCGGTTTCGTGCTCTCGTTCGATTCATTCTTGCAAATGTCGATTATAACGAGCTTTATCTTCATCCTCTCGGGAATTATGCTTTTTATGTATACCGCGACCTTTTGTCCTATCAAGGCTTTTTCATCGTACGGGAGATCGGAAAAGTCGGCTATTTCCGCAAGTCCCGCAAGGTTTGGAGTCAGTTCGATAAAGATGCCGTAGTTTTCTATGCTTCGGATTATTCCCGTTACGGTCTGACCTGCTGAAAAAGCGGCAGCGTTTTCCTCCCATGTTCCGAACAATTCGCGCTGGGAAACGAATATGCGTTGATTTTCTCTGTCTATTGTCTTTACTACTGCTTTGATATTCATACCGCAGTAAAGCCGATCTCGCGGATGGGATATTCTCGAGACTGAAATGCTGTCAACGGACAGAAGAGATGATATGCCGCATCCGATGTCTATGAAAGCTCCGAAGCTTTCAAGATGTGTGACCTTGGCATTTATTATATCGCCCGTTTTAAGGAACGCCAGCCTGTTTTCCATACATTCGCGTTGTGCCGCTTTGCGCGAGAGCACGGCGATCATCTGACCTTCACCGTCACGTTCAAGGCTCAGTATTTTGAAGCAAACGGGTTTTCCGACCCGCGTGAGTACCGCAATGTCTTTGATGATCTCATTTTTTCTGCAAAACATACTTTCTTCTTTTCTCATTATGCCGTGAATTCCGTTAAGATCAAAATGGAGCGTAAGCTCCTCATCGCACATCTGCGCCAATGCTTCGAGTATTATTCCGTCTTCCTTGGCTTTTTCAAGCTCGGCAAGTCCTGAGAGGGACTCCCTGTTGCGGTAAGTCGACATTATGTCGCCTTCGGGAAGGTATTCGTTGTTTTTCATTATTTTTTCCTCCATATGTTTTTTAAGACCGTACTTGTATGATCAACACAGTATATTCTATTTGCCGCTACTCTGAAATATTATTGTGAGATCTCGATATGTTCTTGTATAAATCGCCCAAAAAAGAAAAAATATGTCCTTGCATCACAGCTTGGGATAAAATATTGTCCGAATTATACAAATTGAGACATTATTTTCGTCAAGACGCATCAAAACGCGTTAAAACGGGGTGATAAAAGTAAATTTTTTGTTATGATTTGAATAAATATATAGATTTTTTTACGGATATATAGTATAATAAACTGTCTGGTTGCGTTGCCGTCGCAAAAGCACACAAAAACGGCATAATTCTGTGCTGATCGCAGTATGAATATTATTGCGGTCGGACAAACAAAACAACAGTAATTTTTAAAACAGGAGGTCATTCCAAGTTATGAAGAAGAAATTGACTACGGTCGAATTTCACGGCACAGCTGAACAAGAGTCACGTTTGCTCGCTGTTATCGAAAAGTACAAATGAACCAAGGGCGCGATGATGCCCATTATCCAACAGGCTCAGGA
>CAYYND010000074.1:0-7101 GCA_964472845.1 uncultured Lachnospiraceae bacterium
TTGCTTTGCAAACCGTCGTCCGCCCCTACGGGATAGAGGAAATCTTTTTGTGTGGCGGAAGGTTCGTCCGAAAAGCAACGGGCGGATGTTTGCTTTGCAAACCGTCGTCCGCCCCTACGGGATAGAGGAAATCTTTTTGTGTGGCGGAAGGTTCGTCCGAAAAGCAACGGGCGGATGTTTGCTTTGCAAACCGTCGTCCGCCCCTACGGGATAGAGGAAATCTTTTTGTGCGTTGGAAGGTTCGTCCGAAAAGCGAAAGATTTAATCAAACATTCACGCCGTGCTATGCTCGTGAAAGCCGCGGCTTTCGATCCCAAAACCGTCCGCTCCGAAATTATCACTTCATATTCACTTAAAAAACACCGTATTGTCCAATTAAATTTTTCGTCGTTCACGATATATCAACAATTTGATGATATAATATACTTTGTATCGGTGTGTGCATATGGTGCCCGCCGTGTGTCAGTAAGTTTATTCAATATATACAAACATATGAAAGGAAATAATCCGCTATGTTAAAAATCGATCATCTGGTAAAAAACTACGGCTCAATATGCGCAGTAGATGATATCAGCTTTGAGATAGGAGAAGGCGAGATCGTCGGCTTCCTCGGTCCGAACGGTGCCGGAAAAAGCACGACTATGAATATGCTCACGGGATACCTCTCCTCAACATCGGGTACTGTCGTCATAAACGGTCTTGATATTCTCGAAAATCCCCTTGAAGCCAAGCGCCTCATCGGTTATCTTCCCGAGCAGCCGCCGCTCTATCTCGATATGACAGTCGAGGAATATCTCTCGTTTGCCTACGATCTCAAAGGCTGTGCGTACAACAAGGAAAAGCACCTCAAAGAGATCTGCGAGGTCGTCAAGATCACCGACGTATACAAGCGCGTCATCAGAAACCTTTCAAAGGGATACCGTCAGCGTGTCGGCATCGCTCAGGCTCTTATCGGCAATCCGCCGATAATAATCTTCGATGAGCCGACGGTCGGTCTCGACCCCAAGCAAATAATAGAAATAAGAAATCTTATCCGCACGCTCGGAAAGGATCACACCGTTATCCTTTCCACTCACATACTCGGCGAGGTACAAGCCGTATGCGATCGCATTATAATCATAAACAAAGGCAAGATGGTCGCGGACGAGCTGACCGAGAACATTACCAGAGCCGTACAGAACAACCGCCGCTTTAATTTAAAGATCTGCGGCCCTCAAAAAGAGGTGTTCAATATGCTCAAGTCCAAGTCGGGCATAAGGTACGTCGAGCAGCTTGCGGGCAAGGATGGGGACGCTTATATATTCGCTATCGAGAGCGATTACGGCGTCGATATCAGAAAAAATCTCTTCTACACCTGCGCCGAAAAAGGCTGGCCTCTCATAGGAATCGAGGCACTTGGTATGTCGCTTGAGGATATTTTCATAACCATCGTTGACAACACCGATGAGGAGAAAAAGCAAAGAAGACCTCAAAGAGCGCAAAGAGGCAAGGTCACGACCGAATCTCTCGTCGCGGAAAGTATGATTGAGAACGCCAAGAAGAACGCTGAAGAAGATCAAAACTGACAGATTTTTCGGGGCTTCGCCCCGTACACAAAAGGTTTCTCCGGGGCTCTGCCCCGTACCCCGGCAGCTTTTTGAAAAAAGCTGCGCAAAAACTTTCAAAGAAAAAAACACCGAGGTGTTACAAATATCAACTTTTAGATCCTACAAGATGGATCAAGTCTTTTGATGCGGTGGAATGTTTACCCGAGAAGCGAAAGCCTCAAAAAAGGAAACAATTGTTTTTGTAAAGTTTTTTGACTCCGCCTTTTTTCAAAAAAGGTGGGCGGGTCCGGGCGGCGCCCGGGAATCAAACTGTTTTCGCAAGCCCCCGGCAGCGTCCGGATAAACCACACAAAAAACAGAAAGGATGCAAGCTTTATGTTCGCAATATACAAAAAGGAACTGCGTTCCTATTTTATAACTCCGGTCGGATATGTTTACGTCGGAATATTTCTTGCACTGTCCGCGCTCATCTGTTGCTTTACGACACTGCACAATATGTCCTACGAGACCGCCTCGTACTTCACATATATAATGTTCGGACTCGTCGTTATGATACCTCTTCTCACGATGAGGCTCTTTTCCGAAGAGAAAAAGCAACGCACCGAGCAGATGCTTCTTACCGCGCCCGTTTCGCTTACGGGAATGGTACTCGGCAAGTTCTTTGCGGCTTTTACTCTCTTTGTAGGCACGCTTCTCGTCTCCTGCCTTAACTTTTTCCCTCTCTATTCGATAGCAATTGAGGAAAGAGCGGCGGCAAATCTTGAGTATCAGGGCGCGGGCGACTCGATAATAGGCCCTGTCACGGGTCAGATCGTCGGCAGACTCATCGGCATAATCCTCATCGGCGCGGCTTTCATCGCCATAGGAACATTTATATCCTCTTTCACGGAGAGCCAGCTCGCAGCGGCGGTCACGACTATCGCGGTCATTCTCGGGATGGTCATAATCGGTTTCCTCAACAGCACCATCGACGTTTACGCCGTAAGATTCGTGCTCGATTGGATAAGCGTGCTCAGCCGTTACTCAAACTTCAGCTACGGATTGTTTGACTTCTCGGCTCTTGTGTATTATTTATCTATCTGCTCGGTATTCCTCTTCCTCACGGTAAGAGTGTACGAAAAGCGCAGATGGAACTGATGAAAGGAGTCAAACGGAATGAAAAACGGGAAATTCACAATTAAAAACAAAAAAGTACGTTACGGCTCTCTTTCGGTAACACTCACCGCCGTTATCATTGCAGCGGTCGTTATCTTCAATGTAATATTCACCTCGCTCGCACGCAAGAGGCTCTGGTACATCGATATGACCCCGGATCAGATCTACACGCTCTCGGAAACGGGCAAGAATTATTTTGAAAGCACCATTAAGAGCGCAAACGAAGACAGAACCGAAAAGGGCGAAGAAGATGTCAAGATAGAGATCATCTTCTGCGACGAGCCGGATGCTCTCAACAGCAACGAAACGCAAAAGCTCGTTTACCATATGGCGCAGGAGCTTGAAAATCAGTTCCCCGACACCATCGAAGTAAAGTGGGTCGATATTATAAAGAACCCCTCAGCCGTTCAAAAATACGGCAAGCCCAAGACGACGAGCGTCATCGTTACGAGCGGAACAGAGTACAGGACCCTCTCGCTCCGTAATTTCTTCGTCTTTGACGAGAATTCTGAGGACACGCCCTGGGGACACAAGATGGAGAGAACCTACGCCGTCGCCATTGCAGCGGTAACGCGCGCGGAATCCCCCATCGCCTGCCTCACGACGAACCACGGAGAAGCCTTCTACGACACAGAAATGGCAAATCTTCTCGTTGATGCGGGTTATGAAGTCGTTTTGCTCGACCTTGCCACGGGAGAGATCCCCGAGGATTGCCGACTCATTGTAACGTATAATCCGCAGTCGGATTTTCTCGTCGCGGACGGAGTTTCCACGATATCCGAGGTGGATAAGCTTGACAAGTTCCTTGACGGAGCGCATTCCTTTATGATATTTACGGACGCCGACACGCCCGAGCTTCCCAATCTTGAGGAATATCTCGAGGAATGGGGCATCACGTACTCAAGAGCCGTTGACGAGATAAGCACGGACGGAAACGCGGTAAAATATCCTTATATGATCAAGGATACGACGCGGTCGCTCTCAACGGACGGATTTACCTTTATAGGCGAATACGAAACCAAGGGCTTCGGCGGTTCCGTGACCAACTCTATGAGAAACAACGGTACCCCGAAGAAGGTCATCTTCAAGAATGCCACGGCGATCGAGCCGTCGAAATACTATGAGCTCTCCCACTACCACAACGAGGAAGAGAGCGGAGACACGACGAATGATTTTTACTTCTATCAGTACTATCAGAACGGCATCTCACGTTCAATGTATAATGTATTTACGACCTCGGCACAGGCACAGGCTCTGGCAAACGGAAAGACCGTCGCCGAGGCTGACGAGCTTAACAAGTTCAGCCTTATGACGATCACCAAGGAGATGCGCACCATCCAGGACGACAACTATTTCACACAGTCAAACGACTCCTACGTTATCGCTTGCTCTTCAACCGAGTTTGTTTCACAGGCTCTGCTTCAATCTGCGGTATACGGAAACTCAGACCTTATGCTCTCGACCCTCCGCACGGTCGGCTCCGAAACGGTTCCCGTAGGTCTCTCACTCACACCGTTCGCAGATTCCACAATTTCAAGCATCACGACGGCACAGGCTACGCAATATACTGTTGCGCTTACCGTTATTCCCGCCGTCATTATGTTCGGTCTCGGCGTGTTCGTGATCGTCAGGAGGAAATATTCATAATGAACGAAAACCGCAATATAAACAAGGGCTCCGATCCTGAGGAGCTTGAGCCCATAGTTCTCGAGAGCGATACCGCTCAGAAGCCCGCCTCGGATGAGACGTCGGAGAGCGAGAGCACCTACGGAAAAAGGACAGTTTTCATAGCGGGCGAGGATTACGACGAGAACAAGCCCTTCCTTATGGATGGGTACAATGAAAAAAAGGACCGTCGCAAGAAGGTCACAAAGGCGAAAAAGCCAAAATCCAATTACAAAAAGCAGAGGAATTTCATATACGGACTTGCTGCCGCGATATTGGTACTCTCTGTTGTGTGCTTTTTCGTGATCGATTACGTCAACACCGTCGTATATATCGATGAGGCGGACGGAACCAGGTATTACGCCAAGAAAAAGGATAATCCCGATTACGATCCCGATGACAGCGACAGCCTCAAAAAGATATATTGTCTTTGCGACAAGGACGGCTACACGCTCGACTTGACCCCGGACGGATATTATTCCACGGCGGCGGGAACCCTCGTCGAGGTCGACGAGGAAACGGGCGAATGTGAAACCATCGCCGTCGTTGACACCGAGGGCAACGAGCAGATAGGCTCGCTGCGCCGAATCCTTATGTTCCCGCATACTCCAAAAGCAAGCATAAGCGCAATTGAAGTTCATAACAGCTTCGGCGGTTATACCTTCTATCGCGACGAGGACGATTCCTTCCAGATCAAAGGCTTCGACGGTACCAACTACGACCTCGAGCTCTTTGCCTCGCTTGTCGTTTCGACGGGCTACACGCTCACTATGAGAAAGATCGACGGCCCCATCAAAGATCAAAACGGGCAGTTCTCGGAATACGGACTTGTAGCCGAGGTAAGGACTGCCGTGGACGAGGACGGCAAGGAATACGAATACAACTATGAGCCCGCGTGGTATATTCTTACCGACACGAAGGGCACAAAGCATAAAGTTATCGTCGGAGATATGCTCATAACCGAGGGCGGATATTACGTTCAGTACGTTGAGCTCGTCAAGGGCGAGGACGGAAAATACCTTAAGGACGAGAACGGCAACTACGTCGAGAAGCCGAGACAGGCGGTCTATGTTGTAAGCACCACGATCGGGGACACCGTTCTTAAGCCTATCGAGACGCTCGTTACTCCCAGAGTGCTCTATCCTATGTCGATGAATGACTACTTCGATGTTGAAAACTTCAAGATCTATTCGTTTGACTACAAAAAGTACCTTGAGACCAACGTGACGGACGACATCATAGAGAAGCTCATTATCGACTTCTCGTATATTCCGATCGACAAGAGAGAAAATACCGAATTTGCGATGACGCCTTATATCATCAACGAGGATTCGATAGGCGGATACGATATCGATGATATGGCGGTCGATAACGCGCTCTATTCGCTCTACCAGCTCTCGTACCTTAAGGTGCACAGGCTCGGCACGGGCGATGATGATAGCGTGCTCAAGCAGTACGGGCTCGATAATCCCAAATATATGATCGAGTTCACCTTTAACGCCGCCAACGACAGCACGGGAGAGGTCACGCAGGTCCCCAACCTTATCCTTATCAGTGAAAAAACCAAGGACGGAACCTACTTTGCGGTATCTCCCGTCTATGATATGATAGTCGAGATCGACGGAAGCAGTCTTATGTTCCTCGAGTACTCACAGATCGATTGGATAAAGGACGATATTCTTTCGCTCAACGTGGCATTCTGCACGGGACTTAAGATCGAGTCTCCGAGACTTAACCTCTCGTTCTTGTTTGATAACTCAAAGTCCGATAAAAGCGAAAGCATCTCCACGGATTCACTTGAGATCACGGTAAAGAAGGACGACAAGGATGTGCTCGATATCCGCAGCAGCTTCACAATTACGGATACCAAGGGATTTAAATGGGTAATAACCGCGACGGAGGTCACCGCTTACGATCAAAGTGGAACCGAGGTATCTATCAAGGATGCCTACCGCGTCAGAAACAAATACGGTAAGGTCACAAGAGTCTATGACGGCTACGTCGAAGACAACAAGGGCAATTCGATTTCCGTAACAGCGGATACGGTCACGCTGAAGGATGCCGAGGGCAACAAGACCGTGTTCGATAGAGGCGATATATATAATTTCAAGATGTTCTATACGGTCCTTCTGTACGCATCCATCTCCGGCGAGATAACGACGGAGGCGACCGAGGAGGAGCTTGCGGCTCTCAGAGCGCAGGACGACAGCGCCTGCCAGCTTAAGATGACGGTGACGTCGGAATCGGGAAGGACGCTTGTTTACAGATTTTATAAGCTCACCGAAAGAAAGAGCTATATGACCATCAACGGACAGGGAAATTTCTTTGTTCTCCGAACACTTGTTGATAAGATTATAGCCGACAGCGAAAAGCTCATCAATGGCGAGATCGTCGACTCTACGGGCAAATATTGATGTTTTTTCGGCGGCTTTGCAAAGTCGCATAACGCTTGATAGGATAGAATAAATATCGAGAGACCCGATGGGAGATGTCCTGTCGGGTCTGATTTTTTGATTTTTCGAGCGAACCTTCTGCCGCATACGTGTTTTGACATATCATAAACTTTGGGCGGGCGAACCTTCCGCCACACAGGAAAATCTGATCCATTCCGTAGGGGCGGACGACGGTTTGCAAAGCAAACATCCGCCCGTTACTTTTCGTCTGTCCGCCCGTTACCGGAGAGAAAATTTCGCACCGCACCCCTTTTTGATCCGCCGGCACATCAATAACAGGT
>CAYYND010000075.1:0-7048 GCA_964472845.1 uncultured Lachnospiraceae bacterium
CAGATATTGTATTCACGGTTAGAAACGAGATGATAAGGCTTGTCAAAATATGCCGCTATTTTCTCGCACCGTCCCGGGTCCCCGGGAAGTATGCAGTATTTACCGATCTCGCCGGGTCTGCACTGTAAATGATATTGAACGTTAGTTGTATCTAACATAATATTTCCTCCTTGATAATTGACCGTTGTTACAAAAATATACTACTTTGTTTAAAACATAAAAATACATTTACTATGAGATAATTTTACCATATTCGTACATAATATTCAAGGGATAAATACAAAAAAAGCCGAAATAATATTAGTAAAGTCAGAAAAAAGCGGAGTTTTACTTTATGAGGTCTGAATAACGGGAGAAAATCGGTATCACAAAATGAGTATTGGAAAACAAATAATTAAATTAAACAGCGAGATCCTAGGCAGTGCATCAATAGTTGGAAATAAAGAGCATACGGGTCCTCTCGGAGAGTGCTTTGACGCATTTGATGAGAAGGACAGATTTGGTCAAGATACCTGGGAAAGATCCGAGAGCCAAATGCAAAAGCTCGCATTCGGCGCGGCACTTGAAAAGAATGGTTTCAAGGATACTGATATAGATGTGATCTTTGCGGGGGATCTGCTGAATCAGTGTATTGCGGCGACGTACGGACTCTCCGATTTTGATACGTCGTTTGTAGGCTTGTACGGTGCTTGTTCGACGGCTGCGGAATCTATAATGCTTGCATCGATTATGACATCATATGGGGTATATAAGCATTGCGGTGCCGTCACATCGTCTCATTTTTGCGCCGCAGAGGTACAGTTCAGAACTCCTTTGGAATACGGCGGACAACGACCGCAGAGTTCTCAGTGGACGGTAACGGGATCAGGAGCCTTCATAATAGGAAAAGCGGACGATAACGCCTGCGGTTCCGGAGGAGCGTTTGTTGTGGAATCGTTGGCGGGAAAGATAGTTGATATGGGCGTAAAGGACGGAAATAATATGGGGTGTGCTATGGCACCATCTGCGGCAAGCACGCTGAAAAGATACTTCGTCGAGAGTAAGAAGGATCCGTCTTGCTTCGATATGATCATAACGGGCGATCTTGGGTTCGAGGGAAGCGAAATGCTTTGCGATCTTATGAGATCACAGCAAATTGATATATCGGGAAATCATAATGACTGTGGTATGATGATATACGACAGAAAAAAACAGGATGTACACTCGGGTGGCTCGGGATGCGGATGCTCAGCAGTTGTTATGGCATCTTATATAATTCCGAAAATAAGAAGCGGTGAGATAAACGACGTGCTGTTTCTTGGGACAGGAGCACTTATGAGCCCTTCAAGTATAAAGCAAGGACAGGCAATACCCGGAATCGCGCACCTGTTGCATATTTCTTCAAAGCCACGTTGCGAATAAACAGATCAAGGTTTTAAATGTATGAATATAATGGATTATGTATGGGCTTTTGTATGCGGAGGAATACTCTGCGTAATTGCTCAGATCTTAGTTGACAAAACAAAACTGACACCGGCAAGGATACTCGTGATCTATGTTGTTGCGGGTGTTATATTGGGCGGCATCGGAATCTATAAGCCTTTTGTTAAGCTTGCGGGCGGTGGCGCAACGACTCCTTTAACAGGCTTTGGATATCTTATAAGCGAAGGTATCAAAAAGGCGGTAAACGAAAAAGGGCTTATAGGAATATTTACAGGGGCACTCAGTGCCGCCGCGGGAGGTACTGCAGCCGCTCTTTGTTTTGGATATTTGGCTGCACTTGTATTTAAGCCTAAGCCCCGAGAGTAGAAGGGAACTTAACGTCTTTCGAATGAGGCAAGAAGCTTTTCGAGCGCGCTCTTTTCGATCCGACTGACATACGAACGCGAGATGCCCATTTTTTCGGCTACCTCGCGTTGCGTCAGCGGATCGTTTTGATATAGACCGTACCTCATTATAAGTACCTGACGTTCTCTCGGCGTAAGCACGGATTCGACGAGGGACATAAGTCGTTCGATATCTATCTTTCGGTCTATGTCCTCGGTAAAATTCTCGTCACTGCATATGACATCGCTGTAAGTCAACGGATTTCCATCCTTATCCATATCTATTGTTTCGTTCAGCGATACCTCATTTGAGGTCTTTTTTCTTGCACGGAAATACATAAGTATCTCATTTTGAATACATTTGGCGGCATAGGTCGCGAATCTTGTCCCACTCGTTTGCTTATAAGTATCTACGGCTTTTACCAATCCGATAGTACCGATAGAGACGAGATCCTCTTGATTGTCATTCATAGAATAATATTTTCTTACGATATGAGAGACAAGGCGTAAATTGTGAAGTATAAGCTCTTCTCGCGCATTTGGATCGCCTTTAGCGGCGGCGGTGAAGTATTCGGCTTCCTTTTCTGCTGATAACGGTGACGGAAAGTTTTGCGGGGTACCTATACCGAGCATAATGTGAAGCATATGGGAGATCAGTGAAAACAGATAATTGAACATATTGAGCCCTCCGTGTTCTTAATGTAAAAAATTATATTCGAGAGAAGGCTTGTTACTTGCGTGTCCGAGATGTTAATATTGAAATTTTTGATTGACAATACTGTCATAATATGTTATAATGAATTCGAATGATTTTTTATATATAATGCTTATTCCTAAGGAGAAGATAACAATGGAAAGATTGATTGGTAATGCGATCGTGGGACAGTCCGGAGGCCCGACTGCGGCGATAAATGCAACGCTTGCAGGTGTAATAAGAGGCGTAAAGGAAGATGTTCACAACGGTGCTATCGGAACGCTTTACGGTATGAGAAACGGCGTTGAAGGGCTTCTTGACGAACGTCTTGTAAATCTCAGTGAAATGTTTGATACGGACGATAAGATCACGATGCTTGAGAATACTCCCGCATCGGCTCTCGGATCTTGTCGCAAAAAGCTTCCGAAAATCGGTGATAACGATGCACTGTACGAAAAGCTTCTTGAAATATTCAAAAAATACAATATACGTTATTTCTTCTACATAGGCGGAAACGACTCGATGGATACGGTTGCGAAGCTTTCTGAGTATACTAAAGGACACGAATATGAGATGTGTATCCTCGGTCTGCCCAAAACCATAGATAACGACCTCGTTGTGACCGACCATACACCCGGTTTTGGATCGGCGGCAAAATATATAGCGGTCACGATGCAAGAAATAATACGGGATTGCGCAGTATATACTACCCAAGCGGTCACGATAGTTGAAATAATGGGGCGCGATGCAGGATGGCTGACAGCTTCAGCGGCAGTCGGCAGGATCGTAAATAATATCGAGCCCGATTACGTATATCTTCCCGAACGCACGTTTGATATGGAAGAATTCTTCAAAGACATTGCTTCGGCGCTTGAGAAGCATCCCAACGTCGTAATAGCCGTCTCTGAAGGCATAAGATTTGCCGACGGTACATACGTAGGAGAGGGTACACAAAGCGGCGTCGCGGATGTTTTCGGTCACAAGTATCTCTCGGGAACCGGAAAAGCCCTTGAGCTTGCCGTAAAGGAAAGATTCGGATGCAAGGTACGTTCAATCGAGCTAAATATCAGCCAACGTTGCGGCTCACATATTGCATCATTGGCTGACATAAATGAGTCGGTAAAAGTGGGGAAAGCGGCAGTCAAGGCGGCGTCTGAGGGCGTTACAAGAGAAATGATGACGATAGTCAGAGTATCCAACAAGCCTTACGAGAGCACAGTCTCACATTCCGATGTTTCTTTGATCGCAAATATGGTTAAAGAGGTTCCCGCCGATTATATAAATGAACGAGGGAATCACGTAACCGACAAATGCCTTGAGTATATTCTTCCTCTGATAAACGGAGAGGCTCACCCCAGGTTTACTGACGGTCTCCCTGAATTTTTTGTGATCCGTTAATGGATCTTTAAGCAGAGCGCGTCTTCAAAATCTAATTAATCCGATTGGAGAATAAGTTATGAAAATAGCCGTAATTACGGGTGCATCATCGGGAATGGGCAGAGAATTTGTAAAACAGATAGATGCCTCCGAGCGATTTGATGAGATATGGGTCATTGCACGGCGTCGTGAACGCCTTGAATCCTTGGCAGGCGAGATAAGAGCAAACATACGTCCTATTGCCGTTGATCTTACAAAAGAAGAGGGCATTGCGCAGTATGAGCGTATGCTTAAGGTCATCAGACCGTATGTCGCAGTGCTTGTAAACGCGAGTGGATTCGGCAAATTCGGATCCTTTGAAAGCATAAGCCTTGAAGATCAGCAGAATATGATAGATCTTAACGTAAAAGCCTATGTATCACTTGCTCATATAACCATACCGTATATGAACAGACATTCTAGAATATATAACATCGATTCTATGTCGGCGTTTATGCCGATACCTTATATGAGTATCTATGCAGCAACAAAAGCATTTATCCTCAGCTTCTCTCGTTCACTTAATTATGAGTTGAGAAACAAGGGTATAAGGGTAATGGCAGTTTGCCCCGGATGGGTAAAGACCGAGTTCTTTGACCGTGCAAACAAAAATGATGTTGTGACTTATTACTACCGTATGTACACAGCTGATGCCGTTGTCGCGAAAGCGATAAAAGATATGAAAAACGGTAAGGATATATCGATATGCGGACTTGCAACACAGGCACTTGTTTGTCTTGCCAAGATCGTTCCTTCGGATATCGTGATGAAGATCTGGTGCGCACAGCAAAAACTCAATTAATGATTGAATAAAGCGCTGCTATGTTTGGATATGTAAAGCCATATATCCCCGAGCTTAAGGTGAAAGAATATGACTGCTATAAAGCTTTCTATTGTGGGCTTTGCAGGGCTATGGGAAAATGTACGGGAAAATGCTCGGGATGTACGTTAAGCTACGATTTCGTTTTTCTTGCCGCAATACGTTGTGCGATCACGAAGGATGATATATCGTATGAAAAGAAAAGATGCTTTTTGCATCCATTTAAAAAGCAAAACTCGGTTAAACTAAACGGCTCACTTAAATATTGTGCATATTCCGCCTGTCTGCTTACCGGGGTCAAAATATCGGATGATATAAATGACGAGAAAGGTTTCGCGGGATTTAAGGCGAGGATCTTGAAGTTTTTCTTCCTTTTACCGTACAAAAGATCGAGGAGACGTTTGAGTGAACTTGAGACGAAGCTGTGCGAACTTGTTGGCGAGCTTTCCGAGCTTGAAAAGCGGCAGGCGTCTCTCGATGAATGCGCCGATATCAGCGGTAGTATGATCGAAGCGATATTTTCCCACGAACTTGAGGGCGCTGATGCTGCGATCGCTTCAAATATCGGAAGAAATATCGGCAAGCTGATATATATGATAGATGCGATCGAAGATTATAACGATGATATAAAAAAGAACAGATTTAATCCTCTCTTGCGTATTACAGGGGGAGCTTCACTTGCGGAAAGCGACGGCGATAACATAAGGGATACGCTGAGAGTTGCACTTATGAATACATTAGCTGACGCTGAGCCCGCATTTGACTTGATAGACTATACTTATGCCGAAAGCGCGCAAACGCTCAAAGGAATTATCGATAATATTATCTACGTCGCACTTCCGATTCAGATAAAGCAGAGCGCGGATAGCTTTCTTAAATCACCGACTCAAGAAGCTTTATGACGGTTGTCTGAATTTAATTTAAAAAGGAAATTATAATTGAAATGAACGATCCATATAAAATACTCGGTATATCTCCGAACGCCACTGACGAAGAGCTGAAAAAAGCGTACAGAGATCTTGCGAGAAAATATCATCCGGACAGATACACAAACGATCCCGAGCTTGCCAAAGCCGCAGAAAACAAGATGAAAGAGATCAATGCGGCGTATGAAGAAATACAGAATATACGTTCCGGTAAGTCGGGCTACGATCAGGGAACCTCGGGAACGTACAGAACAAACACAACAGGATCAAGCGGATCGCGAGATCAAAGGTATATTCAAGTACGCTCATATATCAACTCCGGAATGTTAAATGAAGCGGATGAAATACTGCTCGGAGTCCACGAGGGAGACCGAAACGGCGAGTGGCATTATCTTAAAGGCTTTATCGAGCTTAAACGCGGACATTATTCCGAAGCAAAGACTCATTTTGATACCGCTTGCAGGATAGATCCGTACAACTACGAATACAGGAGAGCACGCGCATATATGAACAACCGTGCCGATGATTACGGCAGAGGATATACAGTATCCGAAAGTGACGGATGTTCGCCGTGCAATATTTGCGGATTACTTATTCTGCTTGATTGCTGTTGCAGAAGATAAATAAAGATATGTCAACAAAAAATTCTTACACAGCTAAGGTCAGAGATCTTACATTGAGCGCGCTTATAAGCGCTTTAAGTGTCGTATTTATGTACATTGGTTCGGTCATCGAAGTACTTGATCTTACTGCCGCGATGCTTGCATCAGTGCTTTGCGTTTTCATAGTTATAGAGGTAGGAGGGGCTTGGCCGTATCTTACATATGCTACCGTTAGTGTGATCAGTGTGCTGATGCTTCCGAACAAATTTGTTGCGGTGGTCTATATCGTTTTTGCGGGAAACTATCCTATGATCAAACGGCTTTGCGAAAAGCTTCCGACCGTAGTGCAATGGTTGCTTAAACTTTTGGCCTTTAACTTTGAATTTACGCTTATCTATTTTGCGACAAAGTATATTTTTGCGATCCCGGATATCGGTTATTCGCTGAGCATCCTTACGTATTTGATATGCAATGTGATATTTATTCTTTACGATATAGCAATAACGAGGATAATTTCGTTTTATTTGTTGAGACTCAGAAAAAGGCTCGGTATCAGATCCACCGACTCAAAGCGACGGTAAGATCGCGGAAACATTAAAACATTAAAGGACATAATTATTTTATTTACGATGAAAGATAAAAGGAAAAAACATGAAAAATAAGATAAATGCCGCGGAACTTTCAAACAGATCGCATTGGATGGCACTTTTGAAGTACGCTGTTCCGCTTATGTTTACAGGTGTATTGCAGCTTCTGTTTAACGCCGCGGACGTCGTAGTGGTAGG
>CAYYND010000076.1:0-7038 GCA_964472845.1 uncultured Lachnospiraceae bacterium
ACCATACCTTATAACCCTTCTTCTGGAGGAATTCGGGCGGAATAAGCATAGCGAGGTTTGTCTTACCGCAAGCAGAGGGGAATGCGGCGCAAACGTATTTTGTCTCACCGTCGGGATATTCAACGCCAAGAATGAGCATATGCTCAGCCATCCAGCCCTCGTTACGACCGAGGTAGGAAGCGATACGGAGTGCAAAGCACTTCTTTCCGAGAAGTACGTTTCCGCCGTAGCCGGAGTTTACAGACCAGATGGTATTGTCCTCAGGGAAGTGGCAGATGTAACGGTTTTCCTCGTCGAGCTGAGCCTTTGCGTGGAGACCCTTGATGTAATCGGGGCTGTCACCGAGAGCCTCGAGAACGTCGGTGCCTACACGTGTCATAATAAGCATATTGAGAACTACGTAGATGGAATCCGTAAGCTCGATGCCGTACTTGGCAAAGTCGGAGCCAACGATACCCATGGAATAGGGAATAACGTACATAGTTCTGCCCTTCATAGCTCCGTCATAAAGCTTGCCGAGCTTAGCGTAGCATTCCTTGGGATCCATCCAGTTGTTGATGTTACCTGCATCTTCTTTTTTGCTTGTGCAGATAAATGTTCTGCCCTCTACGCGTGCAACGTCGTTTACAGCGGTGCGGTGGAGGTAGCAGTTGGGAAGAGCTTCCTGGTTGAGTTTGATCATCTCACCCGTAGCGCAAGCCTGTCTTCTAAGCTCCTCAGCCTGCTCTTCCGAGCCGTCGATCCAGACGATGGAATCGGGCTTTGTGAGTTCAGCCATTTCGTTGACCCAGCTTGTGATGTACTTGTTGGTTGTCATTGATTGTACTCCTTAATTATATATTTATTATTTTTTGTAATACGGTGAAGTCGGATCCGAGTTTTTCCCCCGTTATCCATTCTATATTATAGCATAAACGAATACTAACTTCAAGAGTTATTTTTGAATAATAATTGGCATTACTTGCACTTTTTTTGTTTATAGTGCCAAAAAATCATAAATTTAACATTTTGTTAAAGAACATTTGTTCAATAAGGCTTTGATGTGTGGTAAAATAGTTTTGTTGCTAAAGAATGTTTGGCATTTTAATATAGAAGTGAGAGGTACTCGATATGACAGTTATAAATCTTCCCGAGCTGAATGAGACCGAGAGCCGCGTGCTGGCGTACATCAAGGAGTCCATAAGAAGATACGGATATTCTCCCAGCGTTCGCGACATACAGAGAGCGATGGAGATAAAAAGCTCCTCGACCACCTACCTTATAATAGAGAGGCTTGAGGAGAAGGGGTATATTACGAAGGAGAACAGCAAGAGCCGTTCGATCAGGATAAATGAAGACGGGCTACCCGAGCACGCCGTGCCGCTTCTCGGCAGAATAACGGCGGGCGTTCCCGTGCTTGCGGAAGAAAATCTCGAGGGATATATAGATTTTGCGGCAAGGACGGTCAATTGCAGGCAGGAAGAGCTGTTCGCACTCCGAGTATCGGGAGAGAGTATGCGCGAGGCGGGAATTATGGACGGGGATACCGTCATAGTTCAACAGACGCCGTACGCTGAGAACGGACAGATAGTAGTCGCTATGATAGACGACTCTGCCACCGTCAAGACTTTTTATCGCGAAAACGGTCATTTTCGACTTCAGCCCGAGAACAGCACGATGCAGCCCATATTGGCAGACGAGGTCAAGGTGCTCGGCAGGGTAGTCGCGTGCGTAAGAGTATATTGAGTATCACAAAAACACAGATACAAATAGGTAACGAAGGGCGGTGTGTTCTGCATTGAGTCTTTTCAGTAACTTGACAAAAGGTCTTCGCCATACGTTTAAGACGGTATGGCACAATTTCGAGCAGTATCTTTGCTTTTTTATCGCGATTTTCGCAGTCGAGACTGTTATCGGAACGATGTGCTTTGCGTATTGCGCGAACTCTCAGCATATCGACAGTACCGTAAACGGTATATATACGATCGAGGTCGAGACCGAGGAGGGAATAGAGGAATATGTTTGCCATATGAGAGTCGAGCGGCTCGAGGGCAGTGCATATACGGATTTCTTTAACCTGACGGGTACATATTCGATAGAAAACAGTTGCCCGTTCCTTCATATCGATTACGAGAGCTATGCTTATTCCGGCGGAAAGCGAGCTTATACGGCAAACGTAACGCTGAAAGAACCGCTTGAGGATAATGCCAAGGCGTTTATAAAACAATTCGTTTCTCCGTTGATCGAGGATCATCCGAATATCAAGACGGTATATACACCGGCATACAACGCCGAAAGCTATCACTCGGAATTGCTTTGGGAGCACATAACCTCGCTGTTGACGGTATTTGTCATATCCGCGGCGGCACTTATGCTACTCTATTCGCTGAGGCTCGATCATTTTCGGTTTACATACGGCGTGTATATGGCGTTCGGAGCGGACTTTAAGAAGTTGTTTTCCACCGCTATCGGTGAGATGTCGGCGGTGTCTGCGACTACCTTCGTTCCGGCGACCGCGCTGTCCTACCTCATCGCCACGCTTGTGCTGTCGGGGAATGGGGTCGAGGTCCCGTTTGCACTTTCGGCAGTCGGCGTGTCGCTCTTGCTCAACGCCGCTATCGTGGCAGCTGCAATATATTATCCTATGAAGCTGACCTCGCGCAAGTCCCCCGTGAGTCTTATAGCAACTCAAGATAACTCCAGCCTTGTTACCTCTCCGAAGGTATCGTTCAAGATATTCGGAAGTGCCTTCCCGTTCAAATATGAGCTGTTCAGCGCGTTGAGATTTAAGAAATATTTTTTCAAGCTTCTGATCAGTGCCTCGGCGTTCTGTGCCGTTTTTGTCTGCGGAGCTTACCTTGCATCAATGAGCGATACGGATTTAAGCAAGGATGCCTCGGCGTTCAGCCTTATCCCCGAATATCAATACGTTGAAGAAATCAAGGACTACGGCGCGTACCTTAATAATTACGAGAGCATAAAAGAGATCGTCGATTCGCTTGACGGGGCAGAAAGCATACGTATAGATAACGGCATCGCGGCGGCTTACAGCTTCTCGCACATACTCATAAAGGCTGAAAATAATAACGGCGCTATCGACTATATAGTCGATAGCCGAGAGAACCGAGACTTTAAATTTGCTACCGCCGATTACAAATATACGGCGGTGAATAAGCTGATGCTCGATACTCTCATAGAAAGCGGTGCCTGCTCGTTTGACGGCGACCCGTATGCCGTTCTTCAAAGCGGAGCGAATAAGCTGATCATAAGCGAGAGCATATTCAACGACAGCGTGTTCAAATTCAAGCCGGGGGACACGGTCATAGTGGCTGTATATGTTCCGAACGAGGATTCAACGGCTCCGTCTGTTTCGGATACTCTTGAAAGTCTGATACAGAACTGCGATTTTTCATACAAGGAATATACCGTTGCCGCGGTCGCACACGGTCTTCCGGAGAGCGGAGCGATCACGCTCGGAATGTGCGCTGAGGACTGTAAGGCAATAACGGGCGTGTATCCGATATCGACCGTTGATATATATACCTCGAAAGGCAGTGCCATCTCAGATGCCGAGGAACTGAGACCTCAGCTTTTGAAGCGCGTGGGCGAGTCGGGACTGTCAAATTGGAGCTTGTCGGCAAACGACGAATTTGCTTTGCGGAGTTTGCGAAGCGAGCGCGGGCAGAGCGCATTTGTCAGGATATTCTCCTGCATTTTGCTTGTCATCTCTCCGCTTGTGTGGATGTTCTCGCAGATAATGTTCTATAAAAAACGCGAGCGTGAAATGTATACGTTGAGAGCATTTGGCGCATTCGAGCGTGATATCAAGAAGATCTATATGTACGGCGGGATGTTTGTTTCGGTGGGCTCGTTCGTAATTACCGGTGCTGTGAGCCTTGTCGCAGTGCTCGGAATGTACGGTATATCGAATACGCTTGCTGCATACGGCTTTAAAACGCTTACGGGCGCGGTGAGCACGTTTTATAAATTTGAAATATCCGTACCGTTGCTGATACTCAGTGCCGTCATCTCGGCACTTTGCGGATCTGTCTCCGCGGGGGTTCCGTATTTGCTTGATCGGCGCCGTGTAAAGAAGGAGAACAGTGTAAAGGATAAAAATTTAAAGGGAGGAATGTGATCGATATGGCAAACGAAAAAAGCGAGAGGGTCGTGCTTGAGGCTCAGGATGTCATAAAGCAGTTCGATCAGTATGATGAGGTTGTAACGGCGGTGAACCGTGCTACTTTCAGAATATTTGACGGCGAGTTTGTCGCCATAATAGGCGCCTCGGGCTCGGGAAAAAGCACACTTTTAAATCTGTGCGCGGGACTTGACCGTCCGAATTCGGGGAAGATCATAATTCAAGGTCGGGATATAACGGCCATGAAGCCCGACGAGCTCGGAAGATTCAGAGGGCAGTTTCTTGGTACGGTGTTTCAAAATCATAATTTGATACCGCAGTTCACGGCGCTTGAGAATATTCTGATCCCGACTCTTATGTGTAATAAAGAGGATATCAGCTATCAGGAAAATCTCAAAAAGCTTATAGATGTGTTGGATCTCGGCGACAGGCTTCATCACCTTCCGAGCGAGCTTTCGGGGGGACAGCAGCAGAGGGTCGCCATAGCGAGAGCACTTATAAATATGCCTCTTATCGTTTTTGCCGATGAGCCGACGGGCAATCTTGATAAGGATAACGCCGAGGATGTGCTGTCTCTTTTGCTTGAGACTAAGGCGTTGCTCGGGCAGACGCTTATTATGGTAACGCACGATATGAGCATTGCCGAGAGAGCCGACCGCGTGTTTAGAATGGATGACGGGGATATAACGCCTTGGAAGGACTCGTACGGGCTTTTTGAGAGAGCGTAAGATCATTTGCGCAATCTTTCGCGGAACCTTTTGCCGAAGTGGTTCCGCGCCTCCAAAAAGCTTTGCGGAGAGTGCTTGGCTTTACGACTTTGAGAGTTTTGATCTTTCTTTTTGCCGCTTGGCAAGAAATGAACGAAAAAACCTGTTGAGTGACAAGAAAGTGACAGAAAATCCCTTGCCAAGCGGCAAAAACAAACAAAAAACGCATCCCTTTCAAATACCGCAAATATAAAGAAACTCACTATCCCAAATAAAAAAGTTATCACACAATTTATATAACGAAAGGAAACACAAAAATGTACGACAGATGGAATTTAGACAAAATGTATCACGGCTTTTCCGACCCGAGTTTTGCATCGGACATGCAAAAGCTTCAAAAGACCGCCGAGGACTTCTCGGCGCTTGTGGCGACGCTTGAGCTTACCGCAAGCGTTCGAAACGGAGTGCTCTTGCTTGAAGCATTTACCGCGACCTTCGCTAAGCTTGCGGAGTATTGCTCGCTCGTGCAGGCAGCCGACACAAAGAATACCGAAGCCGCCTCGAAATTAGGTCAGATCATCGCGATTTACAGCGGTATGCAGGGTCCGATTGCTTCATTTCAAAAATATATCTCGACACTTCCCGACGAGGAGATCAAGGCTCTTACGGAAATGGACGAGGTGCTCGGAGCTTATAAATTTATGTTCTCTCAAATAAAAGAGGATTCGAAATACCTTCTCGACGCAAAATGCGAGGAGATAATCGCACGTATGTCGATGTCCGGCGGAAACGCTTGGAGCGATCTCCAAAGCTATCTTACGAGCACGGTTCCCGTTGAGTACGAAGGAAAGATCATAAATCTTTCATCGGTAAGAAATCTTGCGTATGACAAGGATCCCGAGGTTAGAAAAAAGGCGTATGAAGCTGAGCTCAAGTGCTACGATAGGATCAAGGATGCCGTTGCATTCGCGCTCAATTCAATAAAGCTTGAAACCATTACCGAGACAAAGCTCCGCGGATACGAGTCTCCGCTCGATAAGACTCTTAAAGGCTCAAGAATGAAACGCGAAACTCTTGACGCTATGATGTCGGCGATGGAAGAGTATATGCCCGTGTTCCGCGATTACCTCAAAGCTAAGGCGCGCGCGCTCGGACACAAAAACGGTCTGCCGTGGTATGATCTTTTTGCGCCGATGGGCAAGAGCGGAAAGACCTATACCGTCGAGGAAGCAAAGGCGTATTTGCTTGACCTGTTCGGAACCTTTGATAAGGAGCTTCGCGATATGGTAGAACGTGCTTTCGATGAAGAATGGATAGACTTCTTCCCGCGCGACGGCAAGCAGGGCGGCGCGTTCTGCTCCGGCGTCGAAAGCCTCGGCGAGAGCCGTATACTGACAAACTACGACGGAAGCTTCAGCGATATCGTAACGCTCGCACACGAGCTCGGTCACGCCTTCCATAATCAGTGCATATCCGACCATCGTGTACTTAACCGCGATTATTCAATGCCCGTCGCCGAGACCGCCTCGACCTTTAACGAGTGCGTGGTAATGAATGCGGCGATCAAGGCGGCGACCGATAAAGACGAAAAGCTCGCTCTCATCGAAAGCCAGCTTATGGATGCAACACAGATAATCTGCGATATCTATTCGAGATTTACCTTTGAAAAGTCCGTGTTCGACAACCGCGAACAGCAGTTTACGTCGGCAGACGACCTATGCGCATTTATGATCGAGGCGCAGAAGAAATCCTACGGCGACGGACTCGATGAGAACGTAAGGCATCCCTATATGTGGGTCTGCAAGGGTCACTATTACGGGCCTATCTTCTATAACTTCCCTTACGCCTTCGGCGGACTCTTCGCAAGAGGACTTTATGCACAGTATGAGCGCGAGGGAGAGGCATTCCTGCCTAAATATAAGAAGCTTCTCCACGATACAACGGTAACGACCGTTGAGGGCGCGGCACTTATCGCCGATATCGACCTCACGGATCGCAAATTCTGGGAGAGCGGACTTCAGAGCATCGCCGATCAGATAAAGGAATTTATCGAGCTCGTCGAGGCGTAAGACGTTTTTTTCGGGGCCCTTTTCGGGAAGGGTCCCGAATTTTAGAAAAGCTTAAAATTCGACAGTTTGTAAATTAATTTTAGCCACGGTACGAAAAGCATTTAAAATATATTATTGATTTTAATTTGATACTATGATATAA
>CAYYND010000077.1:0-7001 GCA_964472845.1 uncultured Lachnospiraceae bacterium
GCCGCGATCGCGGCACTTTTAGCCGATGTCTTGCCGTTTCGCCTGTCGTAAGATGCAGTGGAGATATTTTTGTGCCTCTGCGCAAGCTTTCTCTGCAACTTCGGTTTCTCGGCTACCATTGATCTGTACACATATTCCGGTCTCTGATCATCTGCAACTGTTCCGGGAAGAGCTCCGCCATCAACGGAAAGAATCTCTGAAGTCGAGGTCATATTGGGGATATATCTGTATCTTATCTCGCAGTCCTCTTTGATATCTCCTTCGATCACGTTGATACCGTAATTATAATGTGCCCTTGAGATGACCTCCTTACCGCAAACGATATCGAGCCTGTGACCTTCCTTACCCGAGGACACGAGCTTGGCATCCACCGTACAGAATCCCTCTCCCTCGACGAACGAGGTCCCGTATCTGGCATTGAAATCGCCGACATCAAGGAAGGTATTGCCGTGGCGTACCCATATTACGAGTGACGAGCGCGGCTTTATGACCATACCCTGAAGGCTCCGAATATACCCCTCCGACGGTGCCTTGCCCGTCTTGGTCCAAAGTCTGAGCGAATATCCGTCAAGAGATATCTCGCTGTGCGTCGTATTGAAAAGCGTGATATACGGGAAGGGATTTACAACGGACAATGCTCTACCGTCAAGATCCTGCGAATATATCAGCTCTCGGCTCAACGGCAAAACCCCTGAAATGAGCACGGGAGTAAGCATCACAAACGCTGTATCGGAATACGGTATCTTCTTCAGCTTATCCTTCACATAGCCTCTGATGACAACGCTCAACCTTCTGTATCCGCCGACATTGGGAGCGACAGCACGCAGGACTTTACTTTCACCCGCTTCGAGCTTGTCAATATAAAGGGTATAATACGGAACCGTTTTTGAAAGCTCAAAGCCGTCCGCGCCCGAAAGATAGAAGTCCGCGCGAAGGCTCTCAACTGCGGTATCGGTACGATTTTCGAGTTTTGCTACTGCCGCATTAGGCTTATCAACGTACAAGGAAAGTCCAACACTAAGATCAGTGATCTTGATCGGCTCTGCGCGCTCGATCCAAACGGGAGCGGTAACCGTATATCTGCCGTTTGATACGATCCTGACATAGTAATAATCGAATTCGGGCAAAAGGGTTACCTTCCAAGTATAACGCTGTCTTGCGCCGACGTTGATACTTGCAACGGTTATATTATCCTCTGCAATGATCGAGATACTTCCGATGCCGAGTTCGCTGTCCGTCGCAACGGATATCTCGGCATTAAGCTCGGTCGGATCATACAATGTAGAGCCGAGCCACTGACCGTTGACCTTATAGCTGAGCTTCAACGTCGGATCGCCCGTGGAATAGGTGCGGCGCTTTCTCATCGAATCAAGTATATTCTCTCTTGTCAAAGCAGGCGAGAGCACACAGGTCGTGGAGAGTGTCTCCGTAGTCCAATTCGGACTGTGGTTATCCTCGCTGAATGTCGGCGAGGCGTGCCAACCTTTGGAAAGCAGATTTGCGTATTCACGGTCGTATCCTGCGCCCTTGATTTCGGAAAGGCAGACCTTTTCGCATATATCGGGCGAGAAATATGAAAATTCATCAAAATTACCCCAAGGGTACCCCGGATGGTTGAACATAGCCACCGCGTCGGGATCTGACACGATATGCTCGAAAAGCTCGGTCAACGGAACATTGTTGATATCGTGAAGTATCCAATCGGTATTGAGAACATTCATATGCCCCCACCAGCCGTTGTCCATATTCCAAGTCATTTCAAATCCGTAAAGAGCGACAAACTTACCGGGATCGTCAAACCGATCCGCAATATCTATACACTCCGCATACTCTCTGTCCGAATAGTAATGTGAGTGGTCGGTCACCGCAAAGAAATCCACCTTACCCGTATCACGTGCATATGTGTAAGCATCCTCGGGATATCCCGAACCATCAGAACCGGTCGTATGACAATGGATCTCGCCGCGATAGCAGAAAAGCTCGGCGTTTGAACGCTTCTCAAAATGACTTATATGGTAGGTCTTGTTTCCGAGCGTATCAAAAAGTGCAAGTTCTACGGTGTGCTTGCCGTCCTTAAGGCTCTTTGCGATATACTTGAAGCCATCGGCATCCCACTCGGTCTTGGACGAAACATTCTTTTTATCTATGCAAAGTATACATTTTGATGTATTTACACCCGAAACATCAAAATATTTACCTCTGATAGTTACCTCGCCGTCATTGTCCTCGCTCTCGGCAACAGACCGATCCGACGGTACAAGCTTCAAAAGCTCGGGACCCATATTATCATAGAGATGAACGGTATGCGGCTCTCTGAGGCTGCCGGATGTCACCGTAACGAGGCTGTCCTTAGCGGTTATAAAATAATCAAATCTTCTTAGCTTGGAGATCGCCCTTTGAGGTATCTTAACTCGGTAGATATATTTTTCATCCGTTGCCTCGGCCCTGATCTCGATGGGCTCGGAGCTTTCATCAAGATAAGTCACACTTGCACTGATCGGGAACTTGTCTACCACGCAAAAAGAAATACACAGATCTCCGTCATTGATATATGCGTAAGTGTTTTTTTGATCCGCAATTATGAGCGGGGCGAATATATCATTGAGATCCGGCACCGCCTGCTCGGCATCAAGATATCCCGGGGTCGGATCGGCTCTTTTCGCTATGCGTACCGCATCTGAAGGTGATGCAAGATCTATACCCCAAAGCGAAGAATGTTTAACTCTGAAATCCCAGTCAAACCGGTCTCCGTCGCGGTTAAGCTTAAGTGAGAACTCCGCACTGTCAAAGCCTCCGTCACGCGGAGCTATCAAGATCGTGTACGGAGCCTGCTTGCTCGGAAGTTCAAAGGCGTTGAGCTTGAGTTTCCACGAGCCGTCCGAAGCTTTGACGGATATCTCGGGTGAAAATATCTTCACCTTCTGCGCAGACAAGCCGAGCTCGCTGTATCCGTATTCGCCGTTTATTATTCTGCAGAATCCCTCTGCGTCGGTATACTGACCGTCCCCTGCTTTATGAGCCGCAGGCGTCAAAAATCTTACAGCGGCACTTTCACCGGGCCCGAGCACGAGCTCTCCAACGCTGTCGGAAAAATAATTCTCTTTTATCGGCTCATTTCCGGAGCACTCATATCCCGAGTGCATCATAAGCTTATAGTCATACAGATCCACAGGCTCCGACGATATATTCGTCAGCTCAACAAATTGGGATGCCATAAGTCCGCGCGGTCTGCAATATATTTCCGTAACAATGAGGCTCGGCACGCTCTTGAGAGATAAGACCTCAAGCGTCTCGGTAAAAGCGATCTCTCCATTGGCTTCTATCGAATACTCAAGACTGCCCTCTTCCCCGATCATAGAAGCGGGAATAACGGCGGTATATACGGTATAGACCTGACCCGAAAGTGCAACATCTTCATATACCTCCATAGGGATATTCGCAAAATTCGGAGATTTTGATATGATAAGACGCAGAGAAGCGGCTTCACAGTCATCCTTTAATATCGCGCAAGAGATCTGTCGGTCTTTATTGGCAAATGCGTATTTTGACGTCGAGTGGATAATTTTCTTTAACTCCATCGTTACCCTACCTTTCAATGTTTCAGTATGAAGATGTGTTACGTAAATTTGCAAAGCAAGAATTTTGTGCACAAATATATATATATTATTATATCATCTTTAAAACTATTTTTCAATACAAAACCGCCAAGTTTTTGAGCTTTTTAAGCAATGGCGGGATTTTTTACCAAAAATAAAAAATCCTATTGCATAATTCGCACGGATTTGCTATAATACGTACGAGAGATCATATTCAAAAGGAGGAAATACGCAATATGGATATGAAGGAAATATTGAAAGATATAAACTCCGATTCCGTCAAGGACATCATTCTCGACACGGATGCCTACAACGAGATAGACGATCAATTCACGCTCGCATACGCGCTGCTCTCAAAGGACAGAGTGAATATCCTATCCGTGAACGCCGCGCCGTTTCTGAATTCACGCTCGGTGTCCGCAGAGGACGGAATGATCAAAAGCTATAACGAGATCTTCAAGATCATCAAGCTTACTGATCCGAGCGCACACATTCCCGTCTATAAGGGATCTGCGTCCTTTTTGAAATCAAAGACCGAGCCCGTGGATTCCGAGGCGGCTGACAACATAATAAACACAGTGATGAATTCCGATAAGACGATATACATCGTGGCAATAGGTGCCATAACGAACGTGGCGTCCGCTATAATCAAATGCCCCGAGATCACAAAAAGATGCGTGCTCATCTGGCTTGGTGGGCATTCCCTGCATAGCCCCGACACACACGAATTCAATCTGTATCAAGACGTTTACGCCGCACAGACGGTGTTTGATTCGCAAATACCCCTCATTCAGATCCCCTGCGATGGGGTCTGCTCGGAATTTGTAACAACAGTTCCCGAGCTTGAATACTACCTCGGAGGCAAAAATGACCTCTGCAATTATCTTGTAGAAATAGTAAGAGACTATTCCAAAGGAAGGTATTGCTACTCCAAGGTCATCTGGGACGTGACCGCACTTGCCGTGCTTGTAAAGCCCAAAACGCTTGAATTCGTTACGATACCGACACCGATACTCAACGACGGATGCAGATACTCGCATGACCCGTCAAGACATCATTATATCTATGTAAGAAAGATCAGGAGAGATCCGTTGTACGCAGATCTTTTCGGCAAGCTTGCAAGCAAGGACAACTGAAACAATAAAAACGGAGGAACCAAAATGGCAAAGGAACTTATCAGCATCAGACTCACAGGCATCAGCGAAAAGCTCGCATCGGGAGCTTCCGAGCTGCTCCCCTCGCTCGGTCTTAAGCTCGGAGAGGGCGGCTCTGTCACCGTAAAGGCTAAAAAAGGCGACCGCGTATCGGTGAAAAGGACCGACGGTGGAATATGTATCACATATCCCGCGGATGTTGCCTTTTACCGCGCACTTTCATTTCTCCCCTCGGTACTTCAAGGAGGAGAGGATGTGATCGGGAGCGGCGAAAAAAATACCGATATGCTCTGCTATATGGCGGATATGTCCCGTGATGCCGTATACAATCTTTCAAGTGCCAAGCGTATGATAAGATATCTTGCACTTATGGGCTTCAGCTCCCTTATGCTCTACACCGAGGACACCTATTCGATCCCCGAATATCCGTATTTCGGACATATGCGAGGCAGATTTTCCAAGGATGAGCTCAAAGAGATCGACGATTATGCTTTTATGTTCGGAATAGAGGTCATACCCTGCGTTCAGACGCTGGCACATCTTGCTACCGCGTTACGTTGGCCCGATTTCAGAGGATACAAAGACACGGATGACATCCTTCTCGTCGGCAACGAAAAGACATACGCTTTCGTGGAGGCTATACTAAGAACCACGCGCGAATGTTTCCGTTCCAATAAGATAAATCTCGGTATGGACGAGGCACATATGCTCGGCAGAGGAAATTATCTGACCCAAAACGGATACATCCCCGCGCACGAGCTGATGCTCGAACACCTTGATAAGGTAGTAAAGCTCTGCGTTAAGTATAACTACGAGCCTATGATCTGGAGCGATATGTTCTTCCGAATGGCATTCAACGGCAGATACCGCGTCTCCGAAGGCGAGATCTCGCCCGAGATAATCGCAAAGGTGCCGAAAGAACTGACACTCATATATTGGGATTATTATTCGCTTGAGCCGCAAATATTTACACATATGCTCGAATGTCACAAGAAATTCAATAACTCCGTTGCATTTGCGGGAGGTGCTTGGAAGTGGTCCGGCTTTGCTCCGCACAACAGATTCTCCCTTATATCAACAGAGATGCAGCTTGACATTTGCAATAAAATGAAGATAGACAATATGATAGTTACAGCTTGGGGTGACAACGGCGGCGAGGCATCTCAATTTGCTCCGCTTCCCGTGCTCCTTTACTTCGCGGAAAACGGATACGGCGAGAGCCTCTCGAAAGATTGGCTCGAAAGACGTGCCGAGGAATGCTTCGGAATAGGCTACGCCGCACTGCTTGAGCTTGACGCGCCGAACGAGCTTGAAGGCATATCCGTCGAGAGCGGAAAGCTTTGCAACCCTGCAAGATATCTGCTCTACAACGATCCGCTTGAGGGGCTGATGGATCTGCATATTGATCCCGCCACGGCTGCCGCCGGCTTTGCCTCAAATGCGGAAAGGCTCAAAAAATATTCATCGCACCCCGATTTCGGATATATGTACGATACGCTCTCGGCGCTGTGCGAACTGCTTTCGATGAAATGCGATCTGTCGATACGCACAAGAGCGGCTTACCTTGACGGCGACCGCGAAAAGCTCTCGAGCATCTCCGCGGAGATCCCCGTCATCATCGAAAGGCTCAATATGTTTATCGAAAAGTACCGCCGTCAGTGGTATTTTGAAAACAAGACCTTCGGATTCTCCAATCACGAGCTGAGGCTCGGCGGACTCCGCGAACGTCTCTCTTCCCTCAAGGCGCGCCTTGACGGATATCTCGGTGGCGAATATCAGCGGATCGAGGAGCTTGAACAGCCCGTGCTGTCACTGACGGGAAGAAAAGAGCCCGAATATATAAACTATCAATCCTGGCTGCTTACCGCAACCGTCGGCGTTATGTAAGCTTAAAACTCAAATATGGGGCAAAAAATTCGCAGAAGCTTTTTGCCCCTTTCTTATTTATCAATTGTCGGTACGTCTGCGTGATGATACAAATTGTTAATACTATATTGCTCTCTTCACTCATAAAATTTAATATCACGCGGTTGAAGCACGCTGTCGAATATGGTAGAATTTAATAGTTTTAAGGATTAAGGGAGTAGTCGGCGCTTATGCGTTGCAAAAGCCAACACACTGGAGCTATCCTGGCTTTGTATTAAATGACGAGACTTATCTGTTAGTGTTACGCAACAGGTGGGTCTTTATTTTTTGTCCTCTGTTGCAAAAAGCAAGGAGGACTTATTTTTTATGGGAATTATTGAGGTAC
>CAYYND010000078.1:0-6574 GCA_964472845.1 uncultured Lachnospiraceae bacterium
TCATTTCGTTCTCTTTTGGGCTTTTGCCCAAAAGTTTTGTCGAGTGACAAGAAATGAACGAAAAAGATTGTCGAGCGACAAAAAGACAGATAAAAACCTTAGTCAGCATACAGAGATCTAAACAGACTAAATTCCATAGCCACTTTTTCTTTTGGCACAAGAGGCGCAAAATGAAATATTAAATAGAAACACCGCCGGCAGGTGCTTCCTCCATCACCTCTCGTTACCCTTATTCTTTATGAGCTCGAGCATCTGTTTATATATCTGATCTCCACCCGTTGCCGCAAGTCCGCAGAGCGCACCGAAGATCACCGCCTGCGCCGTATTTGCGGCGCAAATGATCTCCGGAAGAAAGCAATTTCCGATCCCCCCGAGTGTTCCACCCGCCACAAGAGAGACAAGCGGATAAAGTTGACTCTTCGCAGGTGTCGTTTTCAATATCTCAACAATCAGATAGCATATTACGCTTATAAGCAGATATGCCATATTTATCTCATTCTCCAACAGTTCTTTCCCCCTTTTTACTTTTTGATTTTTCCTTACGAATTCTTATACCCTTATACTTTTTTATACTTTTGCGCACACCCCCGAACATCCGCTTATTTATGCGCTTGCCTGTTTATGTACTTTTCGAGCCTTTCCTTCGTCTCCGTGACCGTATGATTTGCCCCGAGCTGCTCAAGCCCGTCAAGACAGGCGATCAAAGCATAGAATGTCAAGGCGTTCTCTTCCTTCATCTTGGCGATATCCTTGTCCTGCTCCTCCTGTTTAAGGTACCATTTGTAGATAGCGAACACCGCGCCAAACAAAGTGATCAGTGCCGACAAAAGTGCCGCCATAAGCACGATGCGATCCGCCGCACCGCTCGCAACAGCATCCATAACCTTACCCCCTTTCCTCGTTTTTTTAATCCTCGCATTCGCCGCCCCCGAATGCGGCGAGGTATTTTTTTCCGAGATATGTCGCCGACGCCTCAAACCACACACCGTCATAAGGCGTTGTGACCTTTTTTCCCATCCGCGCACACGCCTCTCGGTACCAATACCTCACCGCCGAGGGGATGCCGACCGCAAACGGCATAAACGGTCCGAGCAAGGCGTTCTGAACCGAATGACCGAACTCGTGCCGACGCACCGACTCTCCGGAATCCTTTGATACGACAAAGGTAAGTCCCAGGGAAAAGCCCCCGTACCCGTATCCCGTCTCAAAGCAAAGTCCGCCGCCGTATCTTTTGGGTCTTACTCCGCAAAGGCGCAGGCATACTCCGACCGCGCCGCCGATCAGCACCATCGGCAAGCCATAGGTGATATTCAGAACATAGTAAGCAAGCCTTACAGCTCTTTTTCTCCCCTCGCTCATATTCCGCCTCCGTCGCAAGATCATATGTTTCCGAGAGCTTCGTCGAGCCCCGAAAGCAGTGCGCCGATCTCGGCGAGCACACCCTCAACATCCGATGCGGTATAATAGCCGTCCTTATCTGTTACCGCGGTCTGTGCGGCATTTGCGGCGTCGGCGGTCGGAAGATACGCCGAGGCTATCTTCCCGTCCTCTCCGATGAGCGAATTCGTGCCGTCGGGGGACTTCTTAAGATAGGTCTCAAGTAGAAAATCAAGTGCCGTTGCCGAGTAGTATCTATCGTCGTGCGTGTGACCCTTGTCCGCCTTCGACTCAAGCAGCTCCTTCAAGTTGCCCAAGATCTCGGCGTTTTCGCCGTCTATCGCTCCCGTAAGCTCAAGGTATTCTATTATCTCATTGATCTTTTCGATCGCCAGAAGCGCAAGCCCGTCAAAGGCGCGGCGCAAGCCGTCGGCGGTCAGACCCGATCTGCCGAAGCGTCCTCCGAGGTTTGGTCTTTTTGCAAGTCTCTCAACGCTGTGCTCCGCGATCTCCTCGCGGCTGATCTTTTTAATTGCCATATTGTTTCTTCCTTTCTCTTTTGTCTTTTGTTTTGTATTCCGGTACCGAATTATTGACCTTTATATGCCGATCGTGTGTATCTGTACGTCAGTCCGCATATTCCGAACGGCTGATATATGCCTCTGTTTGCAAAGCAATATTGCTTGAATATATAGCCCCTCTTTTTTTCTCCGAGCACGCAGAACATTCCGTCTCCGTCAAGGCAAAAGCTCATATTTCCGAAATCCGTCGCCGACATATCCATTCTTGAAGCATACACGCGGGATATCGGCTCCATATCCCCGACATCCGTGCGGCAGCTTGCCGTAAAGGTACTGTTTTCAAGCACGGGGGCGGACAGTATCACGCTTCCTCGAACCGTGGTCTTGGCGCAGCCCGACTCTCCGCAGGCGTGCCTGCCCGTCACGAGCACCGCTCTTATGGCTCTGCCGTCAAAGCTGTAAAAAGCGGAATGTATGGCGTTTTTATCCGTTTCCCTCTCCGGCGGACAGAGCGGATAGCATTTGCCGTCGTAGCCGTCGGCACTCGGTTCAAATACGAATTTCACGACCCCGAAGCTTCCGATACTTTGCTCGGTCACGGCATCGGCGTAAAGTTCACTCTCGCAGGGCTTGCCGAAGCAGTAAAGCTTGCCCGGCTCGCAGATCGAAAGCGGATATCTTCTGCCTGCATACTCGACATATTTGCCGTATCTTTCATCGCTCTCGGAATAATCGGTATCATATCTGTATATCGTCACCCCTCTTTTGTCTGTATTGAAGATACATATCTCTCCGCCCTCGGTCGCAAACATCTGCCTGCCGCCATTCTCAACGACAAGCGCACACGGATCAAAAACTCCGTCGCACCTGCCGCCGCTTCTCTCGCAAACGCAGTAAATCGTCTTATCCGAGCGGCGCGAGAGCCACTTGAATGCGCCGACCGTCACGCTGCCGACTCCGAGCGAGGAATATTCGCCCGTATCGGAACGTGTATAGAGCTCGGACTCAAACACCTCTCCCGTGCAATTCTCTCCGTCAAGGCACCCGAGGAGAGCTTCCTCGTCGGGAAATGTCAGTGCCACATATTCGTTTCCGAGCAAGGCATAAAGCTCGATCTCCGTAGGATCGATGAGCTGTCCGCCGATGCGCAGCTTTTCGGTCACGGGAACATATTCTTCCTCGTCTCCGTCGTAAACGCCGATATCGGAAAGCTTGTACCAACAGGGGAACACCCCATCAACGAGCGATACGGGATCTCCGAGATAGATCTCGCCGTCGGCGCAGAGCGCAAGATATCCGCAAAAGCTGCCAAGGCTCAGGTTGCCCGTTTCAATGCCGCGGCAGATCGCCTCTTTTATATTCGGATCCGTGCGATCGATGGCATATACCTTCTTTTCGGAAGAAATGCCTCCCTTGATGAGATATATTCCGCTCTCGCCTATAAAGCACGGATATCCGTTAAAGAAAGCGGAACACCCCGCTCCGACCGCACCGACCGACACCGCGCCCGTCTCGCAAGGATAGACGCGCTTGCCGTTCTTGTCCGCCGCACGGTGATAATAAACACCGCCTCTGCCGGATTTTATCACTATGAGCGCCGAGGGAGAGGCGAGCATATCGGCGTTCTCCTCGTCGGATACCCCGTCGTCAAATACGTTCCCCTCGGCAAAATACAGCGGATGAGCCGCCACGCTTTCGCCGTCCAAAGGGACTTCGGTGTAGAATACCGTGTTCGGAAGCAACGGATTTCCCGTAAGAAAGAGCCTTCCGTCGTAGGGAACGGCTATGTTACATCCGCACACCGCCTCAACCGTCTCATTTTCTCCCCATGAGGTCACAAGTGAACGCGAGGTCATAAGACACCTGATCTTGAGGCGTTCCCCTGCAATTGCATCGCCCTTCGGCGCGTAAGCTATGATAAAACGCACGGTCTCGGGGTTGGTCGTGTTCCGCGTAACAACGCCGAAGCTGAGCGTCCGCCCGTTCAGGGTAACGCTCTCAACGCGGCGCACGCCGCCAAGCACCGGGACGTGATAAAAGGCAAATTCCCCGTCGAAGGCTTCTCCGAGTCCGAGCCCCGAATAGGTCGCGGAGCATACGTAGGATGCGCCCGTCATCGCGGAAAACTCCTCGGAGGTGCCTCCGAAGTGAACCTCTGTTTCGAATATTTCAAGCCCCGTCGCCGTATCGTTGCCGAACGCCTTGTCGGATATCGTCAGTGCCGAGCCCCCGCCGCCGAGTTCCGCGTAACCGAGATAGAGGGTCTTTATCGGCGCTTTGAAGAAAGCGCGCTCGTCGATCGTTACCGATCTTGTGCCCGTCGGTCTTTCAAACGCCGCAAATTTAAGTCCCGTGCAATATTCAAAGGCTCTTTTACCGACCGAAACGTCGGCGCCGACGATCAAAGTCTCGATATTTATATTGGCATAAAATGCGCTGTCGGCAATTCCCGTTACGACATATTCTTCTTCGTTATACGTGATCTTTGAGGGAATGTATACGAAGGTGTCCTTCGTGGATATGCCCGTTACGGTGCAGGTCTTTTCCACGTGATCGTAGGAACAGATCAGAGACTGCGTTCCGCGCAAGGCTCCCGCGCTCGGCGCGATCCTCTCCTCGTACGCGCGGCGCGAGAGCAGATTTTTCGGCTCGCCCTCGCCGCCCTCGCGGTAGACGGTCGGAATATATACCGTGCCGAGCTCGTCGGAAAAGCAGGAATATTCCCCCTCACCGGACTCCACGATCACCTTCGGCTTGACCCCGTCAAAGACGAGCAAGCTCGATCGGAGCGGAACGAGAGAGCATTTTTTGTCGGCGATCCCCGAGATGATAACGGGCTCTCTCGAAAGCTCTTCGTCTTTAAATATATATAGCTTGTCCCCACAGTGTACGGCGAGCGCTGTCCTTTCGCTGTATTGACCGTAAAATTCGCATACGGAATGTATTCTCGCGCCGAGCTTTTTCGCAAGTGCGCGGCGAAAGCCCGGAACGGTAACGATACTGCCGCCGTCGGAGCACGGGTCGCGCCACATATTTTCCGTATATTCAAGGTACTCCGAGGTGCTCTGCTTGTCGGAGATGTTTTTTGCCGCATATGGGTAAACGCCTTTGAAGGGCCCGAGCGTAGCGACCCCTGCCCGCGTTCCGTAAGCGGATGAGATGCTCTTTGTACTCATTTTTTCACCTCCGTATCAAACAATACCTTCCAGCCAAGGGTAGGAATACGACGAGAGGAGCTTTGTCCCCGAGTCGATCTCTTTTACGTGATCCTCGTAGAATTCGCGATAGATCTGCGCAAGCTCGGGCTCGGCATCAGCCCAGACGGTCGATGCCACAAGGTAAGGCAAGAGATGCTCTGCGGCGGGGCACACATCGAGAGTGTGATTTTCTTCAAAGCTGTCGGCGGTCTCGTGTATCGCACGGCGGTAGTATTTCAGGGCGAGCTCAAGCTCGCCGAAGGATTGTATGAGAGCGGCGAATGCCCTTGTAGGTATGTAGACTCTTCCGCCGTCGAACCAAGCTTTGGCGATCTTGCCGCGACATTCGGCGACGCCGTTTTCAGAGATCATTTCGCCGCCAATGGCACTGATATCTGCGCTGTATATCCCGTCGGATATACTTTTTTTATTGACGGTAAGAGAATATTTACCCGTAAGGGGACAGATGGAATTAAGGGTATCGAGAGCCATATTGACCGCGGAGATAAATTCTCCGAGAGGAACTCTTTCCCCCGTTGTTCCGAAGCCGAGGAGGCATACGGTTCTGTAAAGTTGTTTTATTTTCATATTGTTCTCCTTTCTATGTTTGGATCTGCTGTTTTGAGGTTTTTGTTTTTGCTTATTTTTTGTCGCACAACGGGATTTTTCGTTCATTTCTTGCCGCTCGGCAAAGCTTTTGGGCAAAAAGACAGATAAAAATTCTTAGTCAGCATACAGAGATCTAAACAGACTGAATTCCATAGCCACTTTTTCTTTTGACACAAGAGGCGCAAAATGAAATATTAAATAGAAAACGCCGCAAGCGGGGCGCTGCCCCGTACCCCGCCGCCTTTGAAAATGTGGGCGAAACTTCAAAAAAGATAGTGTGCCATCGCCACGGCGAGCGAAAACTTCAAAAACCTCTCCTTCCCCCGCCAAACGGCGGGGGAAAATAAAAGCTTAAAGTGCCGTCGCGTCCTCAGGCGTCTCTCCGTTCGCAACGGAAGTAAAATAGATCATATGCTTATAAGATCCAAATCCGATACCGAAACGGCATCTGCCGTTCCACATACGGTTGCCCGTATGATGATCTTCCCACGATTTTACTGTAAGAGGAACTCGGTTAAAGAACATATTTCCGCCAAGCTCGCGGTTCGCCTCAGATGACATAACGATAAACTGATCCTTGTCCGCACTCTGCCAATCGGGAAGAACAACGATCTTCCACTTGCCGTACTGAAGATTTACATCGTTGAGATCAGAACCGCAGGTGTTCAGAGAAAGCACCGCCTTTCTTACCGCACTCTCAAGCGCGGGATTGTTGCCCGGAATGAGCACAGTGTCTGCCTCGTAGCCGAGCGTCATACCGTTCTCATCCTTCATATTACGCATCTTGACGGTAAGCTCGCCGAGATACTGCTCGATAAGAGCCGCGGAAATGGTCTCGCCTTCCGCCTTCGCCTTGTAATACTTGTTGGA
>CAYYND010000079.1:0-6506 GCA_964472845.1 uncultured Lachnospiraceae bacterium
ATTCTAACGTGACTGCCGATAACCATACCCATATCGTCTGAAGCTACGCTCAAAACCAATGTGATACTGTCGTCATCTTCTGTCTGTATAACGGTCACCTCATCGGGAGTGTCAACGATAGATCTTGCGATATCGAGCAGAGTATCCTTTAAGTTTACCATTTTCACCTACCGAAAAAATTAGTCGATGATGCCTGACTTCTTGAGAAGAGCCTTAACTGTATCTGTGGGCTGAGCACCGTTGGAGATCCAAGTCTTAGCCTTTTCAGCGTCGATCTTTACTTCAGCGGGATTTGTGAGGGGGTTGAATGTTCCGATCTCTTCGATGAAACGACCGTCGCGGGGCGAACGGCTGTCTGCAACGATAACGCGGTAAAAGGGTGCTTTCTTGGAACCCATTCTTCTGAGTCTGATTTTAACTGCCATAGTTATTTTCCTCCGAAAATTTATATTATTTTTTATTTAAAATCCGTAGAATCTGAATAAACGGACTTCTATCGATTTGATCTGCGCTCTTGCGCGCATATTATGCTTGACCTTAGCGATCAGCGCTTCTTTTTGTGCTTTTTCTTTGTAGCACTTCGTGATTTGCCGCCAAGTCCCATTCCGTTCATTCCCAAGCCGCCGAAGTGCTTTGCGCCGCCGCTTGAAAATTTCTTCATAAGCTGTTTTACTTGGTCAAACTGACGGAGAAGGGCATTAACCTCTTCAACGGAAGTTCCCGAGCCAAGCGCGACACGTTTTTTCCTTGAAGCGTTCAGCAGCTCCGGGTGCTCGCGTTCTCTCGGTGTCATTGAAAGAATGATCGCCTCGGTGCGCCCGATCGCTTTTTCGTCTATCTGAGCGTCGCGTATCTTGCCCGAGTTGATCCCCGGCATATTCGGCATCATAGCCATTATCTGTTCCATACTTCCCATATTCTTGATCTGTTGGAACTGCATAAGGTAATCATCAAGCGTGAACGAGGCTTCTCTGAGCTTCTTTTCAAGCTCTGCCGCCTGTTTTTCGTCAAAAGCTTGCTCGGCTTTTTCAATAAGGGAGAGTACATCGCCCATACCGAGTATTCTTGACGCCATTCTATCCGGGTGGAAGGGTTCGATCATATCGAGCTTTTCGCCTGTACCGATGAATTTTATCGGCTTGCCGGTGATATATTTGATCGAAAGTGCCGCACCGCCTCGTGTGTCACCGTCGAGTTTTGTCAAAATTACGCCCGTAACGTCGAGCTGATCGTTGAAGGTGCTCGCTACCGTCACTGCGTCCTGACCTATCATAGAGTCAACGGTGAGAAGTATCTCTGCGGGATCGACTTCTTTCTTTATTGAACGGAGCTCATCCATAAGTTCCTCATCTATATGAAGACGTCCGGCGGTATCGATAAATACCATATCGTAGCCTTTGAGAACTGCAAACTTTACGCCTTCCTTTGCGATCTTAACGGGAGATACCTTGTCTCCCATCGAAAAGACAGGAATGTCAAGCTTTTCACCGAGGATCTCAAGCTGTTTGATCGCGGCGGGGCGGTAAACGTCACAGGCAACGAGCAGAGGACGCTTGCCTTGCTTTTTATACATCCCCGCAAGCTTGCCCGCGTGCGTTGTTTTACCTGCACCTTGAAGTCCGACCATCATAATGACCGTCGGCGGATTTGCGCGGATGTTGAGCTTACTTTGGCTTCCGCCCATAAGGGTGATGAGCTCTTCGTTCACTATCTTAACTATCTGCTGACCGGGGTTCAGAGATTCGAGCACGGTGCTTCCGACTGCTCTTTCTGAGACCGTCTTGACAAAATCCTTGACAACCTTGAAGTTTACGTCGGCTTCGAGTAACGCAAGCTTTATCTCGCGCATACCCTCTTTTATGTCGGCTTCAGTCAACTTGCCCTTGCTTTTAAATTTCTTAAACGCATTGGCAAGCTTATCGCTCAAGCTTTGAAATGTTGCCATAACGTACCTCCTTCGTAAATTTTCGGATCTTAATCAAGCTTTCAGAATAACCGTTATCTTTTCTATCTGTTGTCTGATCTCCGTGGGGATATCTATCGCGTCAAGCATATCCGCAAGTACGGTTATCTCCTTTTCGGTATCAGAAAATTTTTTTGCAAGTCCGAGCTTGCTCTCGTAAAAGACGAGCTCGTCTTGTGCTTTCTTTATCATATCCCTGACTCCCTGACGCGATATGCCCATCTCAGAGGCGATCTCTGCAAGTGAAAGATCCTCGTTGTAGTACATATCGAGTGCGAGCCGTTTTCTGTCGGTCAGGAGCTCGCCGTAAAAATCAAGCAAAACTCCTATCATAAGATTTTTCTCGAACACAAAAATCTCCATTCCGCCGCCATGCGGCGGCACAAATATTTCACGAAATTGCCGCGTTGTTATGAAGCAAAACGGGTCAGAACCATTTTTGCGGAGAATTTGAGCGTGAAACAGTTGAGGCTTAGAGTCCTGATATCTGCACTTTAAGGCTATCTCCTCAGCAGCAGACAACCTGTAAAGCAAAATGCTTTACACATTATACTATACAGAAGCGATTTTGTCAATAGGCAAAATCGAAAAAATATATATTTTTTAATTATCTTTTTGTTATTGCACGTTATTTGTTATTTTAGTTAAGACTATGTAAATTTGCGGTGCTTGAATTCAAAAATTTGAAAAAGCTATTCCAAAAAACGATAAAATGTGGTACAATACTAAAAGTATGGAAGAAAGGAGGATCTGATTTTTGAGTTTTAAAGAAAAGAAAGAAAAAAACATCGATAATACTTACCTCGATAAAATAGATTCTCCCAATGATATAAAGACACTCGGCAAGGAAGAACTGCCGATACTTGCACGGGAGATAAGAGAATTTCTTATAAGTCACGTTACGGAGACAGGCGGACACCTTGCCTCCAATCTCGGGGTGGTGGAAATGACTATCGCTATGCTCCGAGTCCTTGACGTGCCGAAGGATCATATAATATTTGATGTGGGACATCAATCGTACGTCTATAAAATGCTTACGGGCAGACGTGACAGATTTGATACCTTGCGCAAGAGCGGAGGTCTCAGCGGATTTCCCAAGCGCAGTGAGAGTGAATACGATTGCTTTGGAACGGGGCACAGCTCCACCTCGCTTTCAGCTGCCCTCGGGTTTGCCGAAGCCGAGAAGCTGAAAGGAAGCGATGCCTACACGGTTGCAGTGGTAGGTGACGGCGCATTTACGGGCGGAATGATACATGAGGCGCTCAACAACTGCGAAAAGGATATGAAGCTCATTATCATCCTCAACGAGAATGAGATGTCGATATCAAAAAATATCGGCAGATTCGCGACCAACATAGCGCGAATGAGGACACGGGCAAGCTATTTTAAAACAAAGAGCATCACAAGACGTATAGTTTGCAAGATACCCTTGATAGGTAAGCCGCTATTCAATTTTATGCGTGATACCAAGAAGGCATTTAAGAACCTGCTCTATGGAAGCAACTACTTTGAGGACCTCGGGCTCTACTATCTTGGACCCGTTGACGGAAACAACATCGACGATATGGAGGCTCTTCTGCGTGAAGCGGTAAATCTCGGTGAGAGCGTGGTGATCCACGCAAAGACCCAAAAAGGGCGCGGACTTTGTGCCGCTGAGGAAGATCCCGGAAAATATCACGGTATCGCTCCCGAAGGAAGCCGAAAAAAAGAGCACACCTTTTCAGAGATGTTCGGAAATATTCTTGTCGAAAAAGCCAAGGATAATGAAAAGATAGTGGCGATCACCGCCGCTATGAGTGACGGCACGGGGCTTGAACCCTTCAAAGCCGCCTATCCCGATCGCTTTTTCGATGTCGGAATTGCCGAGGAGCACGCTGTTACCTTTGCGGCAGGGCTTGCGGCGGCGGGATACCGACCCGTAGTTCCCATATATTCGACGTTTTTGCAAAGGGCATATGACAACATAATTCACGACGTCGCTTTACAGTCGCTCCCCGTCGTTATATGCTCGGACAGAGCGGGGCTGAATTCATCAGACGGCGCGACACATCATGGAATTTTCGATGTAGCTTTCGCATCGGAGATCCCTGGGGTTAAGATATATACCCCCGTGACTTACAAAGGCCTTGAAACATCGCTTACAGAGGCGCTGTCCGACGGTTGCCCATCGATCATCAGATATCCCAATACGGACGAAAAACAGGCGATCACGGATGCCTTTTATTCGGATACGGAGGAGGACAAGCCTTGCAGTATAGGCGTTCGTGTCTACCGCAACGGAGCTTCTCCCAAGACGGCGCAGACCGTGATAATCACGCACGGGAAAATAGCTTTGGAGGCTATTTCAGCCGCAGATGCACTCAACGCAAGGGGAATCACGGCTGCGGTGATACTTGCCGAATTTCTGAAGCCGTATGACAGGCTCGCGCATCTTGTTGCCGAGGAGCTCGGATCAAGTGCGGGGCATATAATCCTTCTTGAGGAAGAGGTGCGTACGGGAGGCTTCGGAATGATACTTTCGGAGAGCTTGAGACGCATACCTGCATACCGTAACACTTTATTTACGCTTCTCGCACCGGAGAATGATTTTGTTGTACCGAATGAAGGAGAGAGCGTATACGATGCCGCAGGCGTTTCCGCGGCTCATATAATAAAGGCGGCAGAGGGCGCAAACAATATTTGATTCGCGATTGTTTGTCATATATTTCTATTGTTAGGAGGAGCAAAATGGCTGTTGTAACTATTGTAGGAGCGGGAATGATGGGGTCTGCACTTGCATTCCCTGCAAGAGAGAACGGTAACGAGGTACGTCTTGTGGGGACGCATCTTGATCGCGACATTATTGATAACTGTATAAGATTTGATCGTCATCCGAAGTTTGATCGAGATTTTCCCAAAGGTATAAAGTATTACCGAATAGAGCAGCTTAGCGAGGCACTCGACGGAACTGATATCGTCATCGGCGGTGTGTCGAGCTTTGGCGTCGATTGGTTCGGAGAGTACGTTCTGCCAAAAATAGATGACAGAACCCCCGTTCTTACCGTTACCAAGGGGCTGATCGATACTGAGGACGGCAAGCTTCTCGCTTATCCCGAGATATGGGACGAGAGAATGAAAAAGATCGGGAAAAATATGAATCTCAATGCCGTCGGAGGCCCTTGCACGAGCTACGAGCTCGTGGCGCACGATCACACCGAGGTCGCATTCTGCGGAAAGGATATGGCTACTCTTGAGTTTCTCAAGCGGACATTAGCTACCGATTACTATCACATCAGCCTTTCTTGCGATGTCGTGGGCATCGAAAGCGCGGTTGCTTTGAAGAACGGATACGCTCTCGCCATAGCACTGACGATAGGATTAAATCAGCGGTTATATGGCATAGACAGCGAGCTTCATTTTAATTCTCAGGCGGCGGTCTTTGGGCAGAGCGTAAAGGAAATGGCGAGACTGCTTGAATATCAAGGTGCGAACACGCTTGATAATCTTTGCGTCGGCGCGGGGGATCTTTATGTCACGGTCTATGGCGGAAGGACGCGCCTTGTGGGTATTTTGCTCGGAAGAGGACTTGATATCGATGAGGCAAAGTCCGAGCTCAAGGGCGTCACTCTCGAATCTCTTGTGGTTGCCGAGCGCGTGGCAAGAGCTGTCAAAAGGTGCGCGGAGCAGGGGACTCTCGACCCGAAAGATTTTCCGTTGCTTATGTACGTAGATAATATACTTGCCAACAAAGCCGATCCGCATATTCCGTGGGAAGCGTTGACTTTCACGGACGGCAATTAAGGTATTGTACAACAAAAAGTTCCCGTAAACCTTTAGCTCGGTCTGCGGGAACTTTTTTGAACTTTCCGATAAGGGCATTGTCCGTTCGGATCGCGAATTTGACGTTTATTTTGGGGCTTAAGCCTCAAAAACTACCTTTTTGAAGTTCTTTTTGCCTCTCTTTAATACAACGCCTTCTTTGAGCTTGTCGCAAGTATAAAGCGCTTTGATATCCGTGACCTTTTCGCCGTCAACGGTTACGCCGCCCTGCTCGACGGCACGTCTTGCTTCGGACTTGGAGACAACAAGACCGGATCTGACGAGCATTGAAAGGATATCGATGGCGCCGTCGGTGAGATCGTCGCTCGAAAGTGTAGCCGTGGGGATATCGGCATCGGCACCGGCACCGAAGAGAGCTTTTGCGCTTGCCTCGGCCTTTTGCGCCTCCTCTTCGCCGTGAACGAGCTTTGTAAGCTCATATGCCAATATTTCTTTTGCTCGGTTGAGCTGAGAGCCTTCCCATTTGTCCATCTCATCGATCTGTTCGAGGGGAAGGAAGGTGAGCATACGGATGCACTTAAGCACATCGCTGTCGCCGACGTTTCTCCAATACTGATAAAAATCGTACGGAGATGTCTTTTGCGGATCGAGCCATACCGCGCCCGATGCAGTCTTGCCCATTTTTTTGCCTTCGGAATTCAGAAGCAGTGTGATGGTCATAGCGTAGGCATCTTTGCCGAGCTTACGTCTTATAAGTTCTGTGCCGCCGAGCATATTTGACCAC
>CAYYND010000080.1:0-6267 GCA_964472845.1 uncultured Lachnospiraceae bacterium
TGTTGAGCCTGCAAAGCTTATCGAGGCAGTGAGAGATACCGTTATACGAGCTCAGGGTAACAATCATATGACGATGGAACAGTTTGCGCAAAAGCTTGCGGAGCTTGATGACGAGCTTCCTCAGCAGGCTATTGTTACGGCGTTCCGTAAATACAACAAATAAGGAGGAATATCCGTGCAGAGAATAGGAGTTTTTGTCTGCCATTGCGGTACCAATATCGCGGCAACGGTAGACGTTAAAACAGTTGCCGAGCAGCTCGGCAAGGAAATGGGCGTGGTAGTTTCCACCGAATATCAATATATGTGCTCTGAGGCAGGTCAGAATATGATCAAAAACGCCATTAAAGAGCATCAGCTTACGGGCATAGTAGTATGTTCCTGCTCGCCGAGAATGCATGAGGCGACGTTCCGTAAGACCGCGGCGGCGGCAGGTCTTAACCCCTATATGGTAGAGATCGCGAACATAAGAGAGCAGTGCTCGTGGATACACAAGGATGTTATGAGCGCGACCGAGAAGGCGATAATCCTCGGTAAAGCGGCTATTGCCAAGGTACACCTTAATGCACCTCTTACCGCAGGTACAAGCCCTGTTGTTAAGAGAGCACTTGTTATCGGCGGCGGTATTGCAGGTATACAGACCGCGCTCGATATCGCAGACGCAGGCTTTGAGGTTGACATTGTTGAAAAATCCCCCACGATCGGCGGTAAGATGACTCAACTTGATAAGACCTTCCCGACGCTTGACTGTGCGGCTTGTATCCTTACACCTAAGATGGTGGATGCGGCTCAGCACGAAAAGATCAAGATATATGCGTACAGCGAGGTCGAGTCTGTTAAAGGCTTCGTCGGTAACTTTAACGTAAAGATCCGTCGCAAGGCGAGATATGTAAATGAAGATGTATGTACGGGATGCGGACTTTGCACAGAGAAGTGTCCGCAGAAGAAGGTCCCCAATGAGTTCAACCTCGGACTTGATAACCGTCGCGCGATCTACATCCCCTTTGCTCAAGCTGTTCCGAAGGTCGCTACAATAGACCCCAACTACTGCACGATGCTTAAGACAGGTAAGTGCGGAGTTTGCTCTAAGGTATGTACTGCAAAGGCGATCGACTATACGCAAAAGGATTCGTTTGTTGAACAGCAGTATGGTGCTATCGTAGTTGCTACGGGCTTCAACCCCATAAAGCTTGACGCTTACGATGAGTTTGCATATTCGCAGAGCCCCGACGTTGTATCGTCTCTCGAATTTGAAAGAATAACCAACGCCGCAGGCCCCACGGGTGGTAAGTTGCTTCGTCCCTCTGACGGTAAGCACCCCCACACTATCGTTTTCGTTCAGTGCGTAGGCTCAAGATGCGACGCTCAGAACAAAAACGGCAAGCAGTATTGCTCAAAGATCTGCTGTATGTATACGGCAAAGCACGCAATGCTGACAAGAGAAAAGTATCCCGATACCGATGTTTACGTATTCTATATCGACGTAAGAACGCCCGGTAAGAACTTTGATGAGTTCTACCGCCGTGCAGTCGAGGAATACGGCGTGCATTATATTAAGGGCATGGTCGGAAAGGTAGTTCCTGTTGACGGAGTACTCAAGGTTCAGGCGTCTGACTTGATCGCGGGAGAGCAATTACATATCGATGCAGATATGGTAGTTCTTGCGGCAGCCATTGAGCCCGACAAGAGCGCACGTCCTTTGGCTACTATGCTTACCGCAAGTATGGATACGAATGATTTCTTCACCGAAGCGCATCCCAAGCTCCGTCCCGTAGAGAGCCCGACGGCGGGCGTCTTCCTTTCGGGTGCTTGCCAGGGGCCTAAGGATATTCCCGAGACCGTATCGCAGGCGGGTGCCGCGGCGGCAAAGGTAATAGGACTTCTTGCAAAGGATAACCTTGTATGCAACCCCTGCGTTGCAAACTCCAACGAGCTTATGTGTAACGGATGCTCGTCCTGCGAAAAGGTATGTCCTTACGGTGCTATCACATACGTTGAAAAAGAATTCAGAATGCCTGACAGAACCACAAAGATACGCCGTGTTGCTTCGGTCAACGGCGCAGTATGCCAGGGTTGCGGTGCTTGTACGGTAGCTTGTCCTTCGGGCGCTATGGATCTTAAGGGCTTTACAAACAGACAGATTATGGCGGAGGTAGATGCAATATGCAGATAAACGAAACTCAAAATCAGGCTGAGAGCAAAGAGTTTAAGCCGCTTATAGTTGCATTTTGTTGCAATTGGTGCTCTTATGCTGGCGCAGACCTTGCGGGAACGAACCGTCTTGCATATCCTGCTGACGTAAAGATCATTCGCGTTCCTTGCTCCTGCCGTGTAAACCCTATGTTCATTCTCAAGGCATTCCAGAAGGGGGCTGACGGTGTTATACTGTGCGGATGTCACCCCGGCGACTGCCATTATACCTCCGGCAACTATTTTGCAAGAAGAAGAATGACGCTCCTTTTCTCGATGCTTGATTATCTCGGTATCGAAAAGGAACGTACCCGTGTTGAATGGGTATCTGCCGCTGAAGGTGCAAAGTTTGCGGAAACGATGAATTCCTTTGTCGAGACCGTAACAAAGCTTGGTAGAAACAAGAGATTGGAGGATCTGAGATGCAAGAAATAATGAAGAAACGTGCTCTTGAGCTGCTTGCTGACGGCACGGTTGCGCGTGTGATCGGCTGGGAAGCTGGCGAGTTTACATACGATGTAACTCCCGCTGTGTTCGAGTCGGCGGAAGCGCTTGACAGCAAGTTCGTTTACAATGAGTTTTGCGCACCGAACCTTTCCAAATATCTTGTCGAGCATAAAGCTAAAGAGGGAAAGACCCTTGTATTTCTTAAGCCCTGTGATACTTACAGCCTTAATCAGCTCGTTACCGAGCACAGAGTTGACCGCGATAAGGTCTACGTTATAGGCGTTGAGTGTAACGGCAAGCTTGATTATGCTAAGCTTAAAGAAAACGGAGCAAAGAGGATCAAGTCCGCAAAGATCGAGGACGGCAAAGCAGTGATCGTAGATCACGAGGGCGAGAAGGTATTTGCGCTCGATGCCGTTGCGTCCGAAAGATGTGTAAACTGCAAGAGCCGTAAGCTTATGGTATATGATGAGCTTATAGGCAACAACGGTGAGATGCTTGATTCGCATCGCTTCGATATGGTCGAAAAGCTCGAGAATATGAGCTCCGAGGAGAGATTTGCTTTCTGGCAGAACGAGCTTTCAAAATGTATTCGCTGCAACGCGTGCCGCAAAGTATGCCCCGCTTGCACTTGCGAAAAATGTGTTTTTGATAACGATGCGTCGGGCATTGCCACTAAAGCAAACGCCGACAGCTTCGAGGAAAAAATGTATCATATAATCAGAGCCTTCCACGTAGCCGGAAGATGTACCGACTGCGGCGAATGCTCGAGAGTGTGCCCCGAAAACATTCCGCTTCACCTTCTCAACCGTAAGTTCATAAAAGATATCAATGAGCTTTACGGAGAGTATCAGGCAGGCGAGACGGCAGGTTCAGTATCCCCTCTGACAAGCTATACCTTAGACGATTGCGAGCCCGGTGTAGTTTATGACAGAAGCAGATCCTGAGCAAGTCAGAAAGGGTAGGCGAACAAATGAAAAATCAGAATAATATAAAGAAAATAGCCAAAGCAGAGTATTCAAAGCTTATGGCGGCGCTTTCCACCGGGATGGATGTATATCTTCCCGTCGTGGGGAACGACGGTCAGTCAAGATTTGAGCCCTGGGCAGAGGGTAAGCAGCTTGCGAATACTGTAAATACAGTACGCAGTGCCAAGGATTTCTTCTTCCCTCAGACCGAAAATATAGTGGGCTTCAAACTTGAAGGCAAAAATATAGAGATCGTTGACACAAGAGATGAGGCTCGTGACTTTGTTGTGTTCGGAGTTCGTGCGTGTGACGCAAAGAGCTTTGAGATCCTTGACAGAGTGTTTCTTGCGGATCCCGTTGATACGTTCTATAAAAGCAGACGTGAGCACGGCGTTATAGTTACCGCCGCTTGCTCCGATGCGGAGGATACCTGCTTCTGCACCACATTCGGCATAGATCCCGCAGAGCCTTGCGGCGATGTCACGACGTGGACGGTAAGCGAGGAGATATTCCTCAGAGCCAACACGGAAAAGGGTGAAACACTTCTTGCCTCCGTTGCAAGCCTTCTTGCCGATGCTACCGCTAAGGATAGCGGGGCGATAGAAGCCGAAAAGGCAAGGATCTCAAAGATGATGGCAGAGCTTCCGCTCGCATCTCTCAACACAGAGAAATTCGATGGCAGAGATCTTATGCAGACCTTCAAGTCGGACAAATGGAAGGATCTTTCCGCTACCTGTCTCGGATGCGGAACTTGTACCTTTGTATGTCCTACGTGTCAGTGCTACGATATCAGAGAATTTGATACGGGCAATGGCGTAAAACGCTTCAGATGTTGGGACAGTTGTATGTATTCCGACTTCACAAAGATGGCGGCAGAGAACCCGAGACACACACAGCTCGAGCGTTTCCGCCAGAGATTTATGCACAAGCTCATATATTTCCCTCAGAATAATGATGGAGTATACGGTTGCGTGGGATGCGGCAGATGCCTTGCAAAATGCCCCATCTCTATGAACATAGTAAAAGTAATGAGATCGGTCGGAGAGGAGAAATAAAATGAACGAAGCATTGATACCTGTGATCGGCGTGGTAACCGATATAAGAATCGATACCCCCGACGTTAAAACCTTCCGTGTGGTAACTCCCGACGGAAAAAAGGCGTTTGAGCATAAGCCCGGGCAGTGCGCTATGCTCTCAATTCCCGGTGTGGGCGAAGCCATGTTCTCCATAACAAGCTCTCCTACAAACACTGAATTTATGGAATTCAGCATAAAAAAATGCGGATGTCTTACCGAGTGGCTTCACAGAATGGAAGTTGTTCAGCAGATCACGATAAGAGGCCCTTACGGCAACGGATTCCCCGTTGACACGGTCTTTAAAGGCAAGGATCTTCTGTTTGTTGCCGGCGGTATAGGACTTGCTCCTTTGCGCTCGGTCATCAATTATTGCCGTCACTACCGCGATAATTACGGCAAGATCGATATAGTCTACGGCGCACGTTCAAGTGCCGACCTTGTTGACTATAAGGAGATCATTGACGAATGGACCTGCGGTAAGGATATAAACGTACACCTTACCATCGACCGTCCGGAGGACAGCTGGCAGGGACACGTCGGATTTGTACCGAACTATGTCAAGGAGTTAGGTTTCACGACAGATAAGACCGTCGTATTGTGCGGACCTCCGATAATGATCAAGTTTACACTTGCAGGGCTCAAGGAGCTCGGGTTCACAGACACTCAGATCTTCACAACTATGGAAATGAAGATGAAATGCGGAATAGGCAAATGCGGCAGATGCAATATCGGTTCCAAATACGTATGTAAGGACGGACCGGTATTCAGTTTTGATCAGCTCGGCGAGCTGCCCGACGAATATTAATATAGGAGAGTCGTACAATGGAAAAAACAGTTCATGTTTATATAATGGGCAAAAAGTATGAAGTGCCCTCCAATCTGACCATTATGGGAGCTATGGAATATGCCGGCTACCAGCTTGTCAGAGGTTGCGGATGCCGTTGCGGATTTTGCGGCGCATGCGCTACAATATACAGAGTTAAAGGCGAGAACGAGCTTAAGACCTGCCTTGCATGCCAGACACAGGTTATAGACAATATGTACATAGCAGTTCTTCCTTTCTTCCCCGTAGAAAAGAAGCCCTATGATATCAATGAAGTTAAGCCTTCACAGCAGATAATGATGCAGCTTTATCCGGAAATATACGCTTGTATAGGATGCAATGCCTGCACAAAGTCCTGTACTCAGTCGCTTAACGTAATGCAGTATATAGCATATGCACAGAGAGGCGATTTCGAGGCTTGCGCCGAGGAGTCCTTTGACTGCGTTATGTGCGGCGTTTGCTCGTCGCGTTGCCCCGCCGGGATCAGCCATCCTCAGGTAGCTCTTCTTGCGCGCAGACTTACGGGTAAATATCTTGCTCCCAAGTCTCAGCATCTGCTTGACCGCGTAGACGCTATCGAGAGAGGCGATCACAAGGCTATTATCGAAGAGCTTATGGGCAAGCCGATCGAAGAGCTTAAAGAGCTTTACAACAAAAGAGAAATCGAGAAATAATTACAGGAGGCAAAAGTACTATGTATACACCCGAAATGCTTGAATCTATCAAGAAAGTGGAAGCTACCCGTGCCTCCAGAAGAGGCGTGGAG
>CAYYND010000081.1:0-6206 GCA_964472845.1 uncultured Lachnospiraceae bacterium
CGGCTGGTATGGCCTTATTTCACAGCTTGCACTGCATTTTCACGGTACAAAGCATACCGCCTTATTATTATAACAGATTTCCCACGGTTTTGCAATAGTTATTTTGAATTTTCCTCAATATTATTTTTTGATAATAAACCCTAAAAAGGAAAATCAAGGATATAAGGTTTCCGAAAGTTTTCATAAAAGTATACTGAATGTTAAATTTTTCTTTGTAGGTGATAACATTTTTTACTTTACTTGATTTTTTAAAAATTATGTAATATAATAGAACAAACTATTAAATCAAATCAAAAAGAGATACCAAACGATAGGAGATATATATGACGGTACTTGAAACTATAAAGGATATAATCGTTGACGCCGACAGCACGATAGACGCGTCAAGGATCGAACCCTCGGCAAGGCTTATCGAGGACCTCGGAATAGATTCGCTTACGGTTGCGATGATATCGGTGGAAATAGAGGACAGATTTAATATCGAATTAGATACCGAACAGAAATTTGAAACGGTCGGAGAGGTCTGTGACTATATAGAAGAGCTTTCCGCATCGCACGTTACGGCATAAGACTTATGGTTACGGTAGAAGAAGTAAAAACAAAAAAGCAGCTTCGGGCATTCGTTGAATTCCCGACCAAGCTTTACAAGGATTGCGAATACTATATTCCCGCACTTTACGGCGACGATATATCCGATTGGGATCGTAATAAAAATCCCGCCTTCGATTATTGCGACGCGAAATGCTTTCTTGCGTACCGCGATGGAAAGATAGTCGGAAGGATAGGCGCGATATATAACCGCAAGTCAAACGAAAAGTGGCAAAATAACAGGATGCGCTTTTCCCAGGTGGATTTTATAGATGACCCCGAAGTCTCCGAGGCACTTTTTAAGACGGTGGAGGCTTATGCACGCGAAAAAGGGTGCGACGAGATACACGGTCCCCTGGGCTTTACCGACCTTGACCGAGAGGGTATGCTCGTTGAGGGATTTGACCGCCGCAGTATGTTCGTTACTTATTACAATCATCCGTATTATGCAGATCATCTTGCAAGTCTCGGATATGTAAAGGATATAGATTGGGTCGAAAACTTTTTAAAGATCCCCGAGGACGAAAAGACGCTGAGTCTGCTCCATAAGCTTTCCGAACGTTCGCTTGCAAGATCCGGCCTGCATATAGTCAGACTCAAACGCAGGAAGGATTATAAGCCCTACGTAAGGAAGGTCTTTCGCTTGCTCAATACAGCATACGCGCATCTTTACGGCACCGTCGATCTTTCGGAAAGGCAGATAAACAAGTATGCCGACAAGTTCATTCCGCTCGTGGATCCGGATTTTGTTTGCTTCCTTGCGGATGACAGTGACGAGCTCGTGGCGTTTGCGGTTTCGGCTCCTTCTTTAGCCGATGCGTTCAAAAAATGTGACGGAAAACTCTTTCCGTTCGGATTTATAGGTATTCTTCGTGCGATGAAGGTAAACGACACCTTAGATATGTTCCTTATTGCAATACATCCCGACTATCAGAGCACGGGTATTAACGCGATATTGCTCGATCACGTTCTGCAAGGATGTCGGAAGATGGGTATAAAATACGCCGAGACGGGACCTATGCTTGAGACAAATGAAAAAATTCAAGCTCAGTGGAAGACCTTTGCACCCGAGCAGCATAAGCGCAGAAGATGCTTCATTAAAAAATTGAAATAGATCAATTCAGTATAAAGATCATTCCGAGAGCCGATATTCTTTGGGATGATCTTTTATAATATAAGTGAAAAAGCTTGCTTGCAAGGGATTTTTCACGACGTATTTCAACTTTCAACGAACGGATGTTATTTGCGTTTTGGCAAATAACAAAAGCGATACAAGCCGTGTAATGTTATATATAAAATAAAATATGTAAATTCATAATAAGTTAATATGAAAGTTGTATAATATTCGGATGTAGGGGGGGTACGATCAAAGCGTGCACCTTACGATATATGTTTATGATAAGAGGTACTTTAATGAGTAAAAATAATGACAGTTGTCCCGCAAAAAAGACCTCGATAGGCGGTCAGGCGCTTATTGAAGGTATTATGATGCGCGGACCTCAAAAGACCGCTATGGCTGTGAGGGATATCGAGGGAAATATAGTCGTTGAAAAATGGGATACGGAGACTACCGCAAAGAACAAATTCTTTAAACTGCCCGTTATAAGAGGCGTGTTTTCCTATATCGACTCGATGGTGTTCGGTTACAAATGTCTTATGCGTTCCGCAGAGATCTCCGGGCTTGAAGAGGCCGAGGAAGAGATGCGGCGCGAGAAGGAAGCCAAAAAAGCGGAAAAAGCCAAGAAGAAGGTCAAAAATACCGAGCCTTGCGAATGTAAAGATTCCGACGAACATTCCGAGATCGTCGAGATGTCGGAAATTACCGAGGCAGCCGAGACGGCAGAGGATGCGGAAACGGCAGAAGTCAGAGATATGGCAGAGGCTGCGGATACGGTCGAAGCCACGGTAAACGCAGAAGCCTCCGAGGTCACGGAAAACGTCGAAAATATAGAAAATGCCGAAAACGTCGAAAAAACCGATGCGGCAAAATCGGACAATGCTTCCCGCAGTGAAGATAAAAAGGAACAGTCTGCGTTTTCGACGGGCATTATGGTACTCAGTGTCGTGCTCGGCCTGGGTCTTGGGATCTTCCTGTTTTTCGCGGTTCCGTCGTTTATTTTTGATCTTTTCGCAAAGCTCGTTCCCTCGGTTGCGGAAAACCGTTGGGTGCGCTCGATATTTGAGGGTGTGATAAAGATACTAATCCTCGTCGGATATATGTCTCTCGTTTCACTTATGGAAGATATAAGGCGGACGTTTATGTTCCACGGAGCCGAGCACAAAACAATATTCTGCTATGAGCACGGACTTGAGCTTACGGTAGAGAATGTGCGTATGCAGAGACGCTTTCATCCGAGATGCGGAACCTCCTTTCTTGTAATAATGATACTTGTAAATATTTTCATCTCGTTCTTCATTCCTCCGACGATACACACGGCGCTCAGAATAGCGATAAAGCTGCTGACTCTGCCGCTCGTCGTTGGCGTAGGATATGAGCTTATAAAGCTCGCGGGCAGACGGGATAATCTTTTCACAAGGATAATTTCAGCTCCCGGCGTATGGCTTCAGCATATCACAACAAAAGAACCGGATGATTCTATGATAGAGTGCGCAATTACGGCACTCAAAGAGGTCATTCCGGAGGATAACAGTGACAATTGGTAATCGAAAGGAGCACTCGGAATGTACGAAGAAATAAAAACAGATGCCGTTAAGGCGATAAACGAGCTTATTGAGGTCTCGGGTATCGGACGGGGCGATATGCTCGTTATAGGATGCTCCTCGTCGGAGATCGTCGGCGGACGCATAGGAAAAAATTCAAGCGTTGACGCGGCGGGCGCGGTGTTTGAGGAAATATATCCGATACTTTGCGAGAAGGGAATATACCTTTGCGCACAATGCTGCGAGCACCTTAATCGCGCGATAATTATGGAGCGCGAATGTGCCGAAAAATACGGATATGAGACGGTGTGCGTCGTTCCTCAGCCGAAGGCGGGTGGATCTTTTGCCACGGCGGCTTTCTATGGCTTTAAAGATCCCGTCGCGGTAGAGCACATCAAAGCACACGCGGGACTTGATATCGGCGGCACTTTGATAGGTATGCACTTGCGTGATGTTGCGGTGCCCGTGCGCCTTTCTGTTGGTAAGATAGGCTCGGCGATCCTGCTTGCGGCAAGAACGCGTCCCAAATATATCGGCGGAGAACGCGCCGCATATGAGAGGTTTGATCAAACCCAAATAAAAATAAACTAAGGAGTGTCGATTATGAAAAAAATACTCAGATCATTACTTATTTTGTTGTCTCTGGCTTTGATGCTTACATTGCTTTCGGCATGTGATAACGGCAAACCGAATGATAATGGCGATCCGCAGGATTCTGATTCGGAAAGCGGGTCGGAATATTCGACCGAAACGTCCGATGATACCCCACAGGTACCGACGTATGCTTTGGTCTCCGACGGAAGCACCGAATATTCTATCGTAACGTCTGCGCTTGCCTCGGATGAGATAGTCAATGCGGCAAACACTCTGAAGAAGGTCTTTAAGAACAAGACGGGTGCGAATATTGAACTGAAGACAGACCAATATAACACCGCCAATCCCAACTACGTTTTCCCTAAGTACGAGATACTTATCGGAGAGACCAACCGTCCCGAAAGCGAGCAATGCGCAGAGGGACTCGCTTATGACGATTACGTTATCAAAGTCATAAACGGCAAGATAGTAGTCCTTGGCGGAAGCGACGGCGCAACGGCGGCAGGTGTTGACAAGCTAAAAGAATATATAAACGGCAAGAACATCGATATTTGCGACGGTCAGATAGACGTGTACTATGATCACGCGTATGACGTAAAAAAGCTTAGCATAGCAGGACACGACATTTCCGAATTCAGTATCAAGATGGAGTCAAGATCCAAATGCACCGATATTGCGGATGACATAATAAAGACGGTTCGTAAGCTCTATGGAGTTACTCTTGAGGCAGAGGTAGGCAGATCGGCAGGCACTGACGCTTACGAGATCATTATCGGTAATGTGAGTGCGCAGGGGATCGATAAGATGCCGAAGCTTTCTGTTGACGAATACGCGGTGTATGTAAGCGGAAATAAGGTATTCATAGACGGCGGTTCGGCTGTTGCATTGCAAAAACTCGGAACCAAGATATATGAGCGCTACACGAAATCGGGACTCAAAGGGGAAGTTGACATAAAGCTTTCGACATCTCCAAAGGCAGAGAGCGTTTCAATATCCGAGTATCCGCTCGCTGACGGCGCGACCTTCAGAATTATGAGCAATAATATCCTTATTGACGGAATTGCCGACCGTGCAGAGCTGATCATTGCCAAGTATCTTGAATATTTTCCCGATATAATCGGACTTCAGGAGTGCAATTCCACGGGTCATTCAGCCGTGGTGAAAAAGCTTTCCGATTTCTACGGATCGGCGGTAGCGGTTCAGGACGATAAGGATATTGCACCCTATACCCCCATACTTTACCGCAAGGATAAGTATAAGGTCGTCGCAGGAGGTTCATATTTCTTTGAGTCAAGATACACTAAGACAAATACAAAGTCCTTGACATGGGCGGTGTTTGAGGATCTTACAACGGGTCAGCGCTTCGGAGTCATTAACGCGCACTACGCACTTGTATCGGACACATACGATCTTCCGGCAGGCTATACCAATGCGGTGCAGGGTGCTCAGTGGCGTGAGGATAACTCAAGACAGATGATCGAGCGTGCACAGATCATCAGGAATACATACGGTGCAGATACCCCCGTGTTCCTTATGGGCGATCTTAACTCGAACAAGAATGCAAAGTCCATAAAGATGCTTGAGGATGTATTTGACGATGCTATGAACGTCGCAACGGTCAGCAGTTCAAAGAATATAGGATCCTCACACAAGGAGCCCGGTCTATCTCCGACCGCCAAGAATCCCATAGACTTTATCTTCCTTGATTCCTCGACTGTAAATGTTTACACGCATAAGATACTTACCGATAACAGTTCGCTTAAGATCTCGGATCATTCGCCCGTCGTGGTCGACCTGAGCTTCAGATCATCAAAATAAATAATCAGAGCAAAAAAATACGGCTGGGTCAAAAGCTTACAAAAAGCTTTCGGCTCAGCCGCCTTTTTATCTACCTGATAAATTTACTCAGTCGTTTTTTTCTTCAAGCTCGGCTATCTCGGCAAGGTGCCTGTCAAGCAACGAGTGGATCCTTGTTACGGGGTTGAGGAGCGTACTGATGGAAGCGTCGTGATTCAAGTTGTCTATAATGTAGGAGACATACTTGCACATATTTACCTCTCTGTACCACTCTCTTGTAAGCAGTTCGGGAGCGCGGTAAACGAGGTTGGTCGTAAAGATAAGATCTATGATACCCTTCTGATGTATCTCATCGAACTTTTTGAGCCCGTCGGTAAAGAGACCGAATGTGGCAAAGGTGAATATCCTTTTTGCGCCCTTAGCCTTAAGCTTGGTGGCAACATCGATAAGTGAGTCTCCGGAGGAGATCATATCGTCAACGATGACTACATCCTTGCCCTCAATGTCACTTCCGAGATATTCGTGGGCGACGATGGGGTTTCTGCCGTTTACGACGGTGGAATAAT
>CAYYND010000082.1:0-5945 GCA_964472845.1 uncultured Lachnospiraceae bacterium
AGGTCAACAGATCACACTGTGTAGCGTCCTCGCCAAGGGGGAGTTCAAAGAGGGGAGCTCCCCTCTTTGCTCGTTTCTTTGGTTCGTTTCTTGTTGAGTGACAAGAAATGAACGAAAAACTTGCCGAGCGGCAAAAAATGAACGAAAAAGATAGTCAAGCGACAAGAAATTAACAAAAAACAAAAAGCCAACACCTCTAAACCCAAAATCCGAAAGAAGGAGTCCCTTGCAAAATGAATATTCTTACAGATCCCATCAAAATGGACACCGAATATCTGCATCTGCGCGATTGCATAAACACCTGCATAAGCTCAAGACCTGCCCCCGCGCTCGTCAACGGACTTTGCGAGGGAGCCGCCAACGCCTTGACCGTGTCGATAGTCAACGACTATAAAGCCGCTATGTCAGCCAGAGGCAAGACCCCCGTCTCCCTTATGATCTCATCCGAGGAAAAAGAGTGCCTTAAGCTCTCCGCACTTCTCGAGAGCTTCGGCTTGCGCACCGCCTTCTGGCCCGTCCGCGATCTGACCTTCTACAACATCACAGCATCGCACGAATACGAGCACGAAAGGCTTCGCGTCCTGTTCGGTATGGTCAACGGAAGCTACGACGTTATCCTTACCACCCCCGATGCCGCCCTCGGATATACCATTCCGCAAATATTTCTCGAAGGACTCTCCCTTTCCTTCGACATAAACGAACCCCTGAACGTCGATGAACTCGCCAAAAAGCTCGTTAATGCCGGATATTCGAGGGTCGAAATGGTGGAGGGCTCAGGTCAATTTGCCATCCGCGGCGGTATCATCGACATATTTCCACCTTGCGGCGTGTATACCGAAAGCGGCAAGGATCAAAAGCAAAAATGCGGCTCCTATCCGATAAGAATAGAGCTTTTCGGCGACGATATAGACAGAATGGGCACTTTCGGTATAGAAAGTCAAAGGTTTGAAACAAGTATCGACCGCGTGACCTTCTCGCCGGCGCGCGAGCTTATCGCAGGCAAAGCCGAAAAGAAAAAGCTCTGCGAGGTGCTCGCGGGTCAGCTCCGCGCGGCAAAGAATGAGGAGGCAGCCGCAGAGCTTGCGATCGAGCTTGCCGCCGCGAAAGCCGCGTATGAATCGGGAACACCGATAAACTTCCTCGATAAATATATCTCGCTCGTCTATCCGCAGAAGCCCTGCCTTCTTGATTATTTCAAGGATCGCTTTCCGCTCGTTATGATATTTTCAACCAACGCCGTAAACGACAGATTAAAGTCCGCCGAATGGCATATGAACGGCATGGTAGAAGATCTGCTCGAGGCGGGCACGGTGTCGCCGAAATACGCCGACTATATGAAACCGTCATCGGCATTCGAAACTTTCACGGAGTCGAATATGACTCTGCATATAGATTCTATGACGTACGGAATGTCGGGAAAGAAGCTCGCGGGAATGTTCGGCTTCAGATCGAGACAGCTCGTCTCGCACGCGGGCAACTATGAATTGCTCTGCGAGGATCTTGACTCCTACATCAAGCAGAATTATCGGATCTGTGTCGTCGCCGAAAGCAAAACGGCGGCTGATAACCTTTGCGGATTGCTGACCGATTCGGGCTACCGCGCCACGGTCGAGAGCGAGAGCGGCGACTATACCGCCGAAACTCTGCCGAGAGGCACGGTGCTGATAAAGTACCGCGAGAGCATACCCCCCTATGAGCTTATGGTTCCGAAGGTGGCGGTGCTTTCGACGGTCCCCGATGCAAGGCGCACCGCGGGAGCGGCGGCAAGCAGGCTCAAGCAACGTGCGAAGAAGAAAAAGAACGCACAGGCGATCCTTTCTTACGCGGAACTTGAGATAGGAGACTACGTCGTACACGAAAAATACGGTATCGGTCAATATACGGGTATCGAAAATCTTACGATAAACGGCGTCAGCCGCGACTATTTCGGCGTAAAATACGCGGGTACTGACAGACTCTTTCTTCCCGTGGATAAGCTCGATATGGTCTCAAAATACATCGGCGCCCATTCGGACGACGGGCTCGTAAAGCTTGACAGAATGAGCGGCGAGTCCTGGAACAAGAGCAAAGCCAGAGCTAAGGCGGCAGTTAAGGAGATGGCGCAGGAGCTTATCAAGCTCTATGCCGAGCGTTCAAGATTGCCCGGATACGCCTTCGATGCCGACGATGATTTCCAACGCGATTTCGAGGCGGCGTTTGAATACGAGGAGACGCAGGGTCAGCTCGATGCCATAGAAGATATCAAAAACGATATGATGAAGCATACCCCTATGGACAGACTGCTCTGCGGAGACGTCGGCTTCGGAAAGACCGAGGTCGCACTTCGCGCGGCTTATAAGGCGGTGCTCAGCGGAAAGCAGGTCGCAATCCTCGTTCCCACGACCATTCTCGCGCTTCAGCATTACCAGACCATCCAGAGCCGCTTCCGCGGCTTTGCCGTCAACTGCGATATGCTGTCGAGGTTTCGCACGCAGAAGCAGATAGAGCTCTCCGTGCGCAAGCTGCGCCGCAATGAGACGGACATCGTCGTCGGAACACACAGACTGCTCTCGAAGGATATAGAATTCCACGACCTCGGACTCCTCATTGTTGACGAGGAGCAGCGTTTTGGCGTCGCGCAAAAGGAGAAGCTGAAACAGCTCGCCAAAAACGTCGACGTCCTGACGCTTACGGCTACCCCGATACCGAGAACTCTTAATATGGCGCTCGGAGGTATACGCGACATTTCGGTGCTCGATGAGGCACCGGGCGACAGATTGCCGATACAGACCTACGTTCTCGAGGACGACGATATGATAATCCACGAGGCTATACGCCGCGAGCTGCGCCGAGGCGGACAGGTCTTCTATCTGCACAACATCGTTGATGATATTATGGAGACGGCGGGAAGGATACAGAGAGAGCACCCCGACGCGCGCGTCGTTTTCGCACACGGAAAGATGTCCAAAGAGGAGCTCGAAGAGATCTGGGCGGAAATGCTCGGCGGAAGCATAGATATCCTCGTTTGTACGACCATAATCGAAACCGGCGTCGATGTCCCCAACGCAAACACTCTTATAGTGGATAACGCGCATAGGCTGGGGCTTTCTCAGCTCCATCAGATCAGAGGGCGCGTGGGACGTTCATCGCGCCGAGCGTACGCCTATTTCACCTACCCTAAGGGAAGATCCATAAACGAGATCGCGGTCAAAAGGCTTGAGGCGATCAGGGAATATACCGAGTTCGGCTCCGGATTTAGGATCGCTATGCGCGACCTTGAGATAAGGGGCGCGGGTAATCTGCTCGGATCGAGCCAGCACGGTCACCTTGACGCGGTGGGATACGATCTGTATATCAAATTGCTCAACGAGGCGATACTTGAAGAAAAGGGCGAGAAGCCCAAGCCTCGGACGGAATGTACCGTTTCGCTTGAATATGACGCCTTCATTCCGGAAAGCTATATAAAATTCTCGTCTCAACGTATGGGAATGTATAAACGCATCGCTATGATAAGCAACGAAGCCGACTGCGACGATATAGCAGACGAGCTCCTTGATAGATACGGCGAGATGCCGCAGAGCGTGGATAACCTTTTGCGCATCGCTTTGATAAGAGCTTGTGCCGAGCTTTGCGGAGTCACACAGGTGGTTCAGCAGGGCAACGAGGTCCTGATCTATCCCGATGAGATAGATTTTGATATTTGGAGCGAGGTCAGCGATTCTGTGGAAGGGAATATGCGCGTAAAGATGGGCGAAAAGCCGCATATTTGCTATCAAATGAAGAATATCTCCCGTGGGATTGCCGCTGTTTACAAAATCTTTGAAAAATATATCGAAATTATGCGTCGAAATGGCGAGAGGGATAGTGTATAATAGAAAGGAACTTTGGAAAATTTTGAGCTTTTTTGCCGGCAGAGAGGAGATCTCGCGCCGAGGGGCAGCTTTTTTGAAAAAAGCTGCGCAAAAAACTTTCAATGAATAAAAAAACACCGATCGAAAAAAAGTGACATAAAAAACGCACCCCCAAAAAAGCCATTACCCAAAATCCGTCGCTTTGAGTTCCGACTAAAAGCAAATGAAAGGAATAAAAACACCGAAAAATGATAAACTCTTTAAAAAAACAGATAAGAGCCTCCGCACTCTTCCTCGCGGCACTCTTGATCCTCACATCCTTCGTCGGATGCTCAAAAAACCTCGGCGAACCCCTTATGACACTCGGAGACTGCGAGATCACCGTCAATATGTTCAACCTCTACCTCTCAAGAGTTAAAGGAAGCGCCGTGTATTCGACCGCAGACGCAAGATCCGATAAATTCTGGGATACCATTGTCGGAGAGGACGGCTCAACCTACGGAGATATGTACCGTGACCTCGTCATCGATAACGCAAAAACCACACTCGCCGCGCTCTACGTCTTCGACGAGATGGGACTCTCCCTTACCGATGCCGAATATAAGAAGATCGACGAGGAACTCGAAAGACTTATGCGCAATGCCTCAGACGGCGGCACCAAGACCGAGCTTAACGCCATTCTCGCAGGCTACGGAGTAAACTATAACATCCTCCGCGAAGCCTACGTTATCGAGAAAAAACTCGAAAAGCTCGAGATCGAGCTCTACGGCGAGGACGCATCTCTCGTATCCGATATCCTCAAACAGGAATATATGGAGAAGAATTACGTTCGCTTCAAGCAGATATTCATATATACCGTCGAGATCGAATACGAAAAAGACAGCGACGGTAACGTGATCTATTTTGATACAGATACCAATCAGTATATCTATAACACCAAGGATACCGTTACCAAAAAAGACAAGGACGGCAATACGATAAGAGACAAGTTCGGAAATATAATATTCTATAACGCCGACGGCTCGATAGCCTACGATAAGGTCAACGGTCAGCCCGCTACCAAGTTCGACAGCGAGGGAAATCCCGTGACGAAGGAGCTTAAGGGCGATGAGCTTAAAGAAAAGCTTGAATACGTTGAAAGAATACAAAAGCTCGTCGACGCAGACGGCAGCTACGTGAATTTTGAGACCCTTATGGATTCCTACACCGAAGATATAGGAGCTACCGAATATCCCAACGGAGTGTATGTCAGCAAATATTCCGATTACGACAGCACCGAGGTGCGCGACGGAGTGTTTGAGATGGAGGTCGGAGAGATCAAACAGTTCGAGAGCGACTACGGCATCCATATAGTCAAAAGATACGAGCTTGACGAGGGAGCTTTCTCAAACGAAAGCAACGAGGGTTTCTTCCAAGACTTCAATCAGAGCGTTTCCGATTACCTCTTCCTCAAAAAGCTCGAGCAGTATTACAGCAGTATCGTCATAGACGAGGAAAAACTCTCGGGACTTGATATAAAGCTCGTGGATCCCAATTTCTACTACTGATATCTGCCAAAATAAAAACGAACAACAAAAATAAGATAAAACCTAATAGCACAGGGGTGCTGTACGTAGGATACCGAGGTCTTCGGATCCTGCGTCGGCTGAGATGGCGCGAGCCGAACCCTTTAACCTGATACGGATAATACCGGCGTAGGGAGTTGTGGCTTAAGATCACCTTAAGAAAAGGATGATCCGAGCCGAGACTTAAAGGTCTTAAATGAAGGATCTTTTTCGATCCGAGCACACCGCACGCTGTATTATTTCCGAGCGTGCGGTGCTTTTTTGCTTTTGCAAATATCGCATCGCCGCAGTGCAGCACGTTTGTTACTGCCAAAAGGCGGACAATAATACAAAAAAGCTTTTATTCAGAAAGGACAAAAAATTATGACAAAAGCAAAAACGACCAATCAATTCAAAGTAAAACGCCTGACCGTCAGCGCGCTTATGATCGCGCTTTCGACCTTCATCTCGATGATATGCGCGCTTATCCCCGGGCTGAACTTCTCCTTCGGCGGCGGCATCACGGTGGGCTCTATGCTGCCTATCGTGATCGTGTCGTATATCTACGGCG
>CAYYND010000083.1:0-5831 GCA_964472845.1 uncultured Lachnospiraceae bacterium
CCTCGTCTTTATCGCGGCTATTCTGTCGTAGCATTTTTTGTCATCGGTCGAGCTGCAAAAGCACATTCATAACATCCGGATGAGCCTTTTCGATCTCATCAAAAAGCACGACGGAATACGGGCGGCGACGTATCTTCTCGGTAAGCTGACCCGAATCCTCGTGACCGACGTATCCGGGAGGAGCACCTATTATTCGCGATACCGCAAATTTTTCCATATATTCCGACATATCGACCCTTATAAGTGCATCGGGGGTGTCAAAAAGATCCGAGGCAAGAGTTTTTACAAGCTCGGTCTTTCCGACGCCTGTCGGTCCTGCAAAGATAAACGAAACCGGCTTTCTCTTTGCCGAGATTCTGGCTCTTCCTCGCTTTATCGCCTTAGCTACCTCTTTGACCGCGTTCTCCTGTCCTATGATGCGCGACGAAAGTCGGCTCTCAAGTCCCGCTATACGTTCGAATTCACTCTTGGAGATATTTTTTGCGGGAATTCCCGTCCATATCTCGACCACCTCTGCGAGATCGTCTTCCGTAACGGCAATATCATTTGACGCAAGCTCAAGTTCCTCGAGTCTTTGCGAAAGGTTAGCTTCCCTCGTCTTTATCGCGGCTATTCTGTCGTAGCATTTTTTGTCATCGGTCGAGCTGAGGGATGCAAAATTCTCATACTTTTCCCTCTCGTTTCCGAGCAGCCGAAGTGCTGTGTTAACCTCGCTCTTTCCCAAAAGTATGGGATTGCGTATAGAAACGTGCGCCGCGGCTTCGTCTATCAGATCGATCGCTTTGTCGGGAAGAAAGCGTTCATTGATATAGCGTTCTGAAAGGTCGACCGCACACTCGACGATCTCGTCCGATATCCTTACGCCGTGGTAAGCTTCATAATATTTTTTTATACCGCAAATTATCTCAACGGCATCACGCTTTGACGGCTCCTCGACCATAACAGGCTGAAAGCGTCTTTCAAGCGCAGAGTCCTTTTCTATGTATTTGCGATAATCCTTAAGTGTGGTTGTCCCTATTATCTGTATTTCTCCGCGTGCCAATGCAGGCTTCAGAATGGTCGCCGCATCAAGGCTTCCGTCGGCATCACCCGCACCTACTATGCTGTGTATCTCATCAATGAGAAGTATGATGTTACCGCTTTCTTTAACATCGCGGATCAGGTTCTTTATCCTGTCCTCAAACTGTCCTCTGAACTGAGTCCCCGCTACAAGTCCCGCCATATCAAGAAGATAGATCTCCTTCCCCGCGAGCTTCGACGGCACATCGCCTTTTACTATCCTTTCGGCAAGTGCCTCTGCGACTGCAGTCTTACCGACACCCGGCTCGCCGATAAGGCAAGGATTATTCTTTTGACGACGGCACAGTATTTGTATCATCCTTTCGATCTCTCGCTCTCTGCCGATAACAGCATCGCTCAAGCCGGATCTCACTTTATCAGTAAGTGAGATGCAATATCTTTTCAAGGATTCGGACTGCTTAAGATTTTTATTTGCGTTTTTGTCCTCGTAGTAGCTGTCCTCGGAGTCGCTCTCATTCGAACTCGTCATATATATTTTGCTTTTTTCCGCATCTTTATTGTATTCTACAAGCACGGTTGATTCTCCTTTACTTATTTGTCAAGGCTCCGACGGAAAGTCGAACCTTCGAATATTTTGATCATATCAATCACACGGCGATCCTCGGCGTTTGTTTGATACGATATCTGAAAGTTTCTTACGATATCGGACGTAATACATAACAGCCGCCCCTACCGAAGAAACCGCAATCACAAGACACAGCGCAAGATAAAGCTGAGCATTCGCAAAGATCAAGTCGGGTACAAGAAGTATGGCTGCCACGATACAATAAAACAGCACCGTTGCCGCCTTTCCAAAAAAATTACTTGACACGACCGAATTGCTTCGCTCAAGAAGCACGAGGCTTGCGCCTATCATAACTATTTCTTTAACAATATAAACCGCCGTGAGCCATACAGGCACAAGACCGTCAACGCACAGGCACGACAATACCGTGCACTGCATAAATTTATCCGCACTCGGATCAAGCAATCTTCCAAGATCGGATACAAATCCGAACGCTCTGGCAACAAAGCCGTCGGCTATATCCGTAAAAACGGACAAGAGCAAAACCGTCAGCGCTACTGCACGATCACCCCCGAAAAACGCAAAAATGAATACGAATGCCAGCGGTATCCTGCAAAAAGAAAGTATGTTTGGAATATTCCTGATCATTTTCATTTCCTGCTCCTGCGCGATAATAGTCTCTGACTTATTATGCCCCAAAAGCAGTATGAGTATTCGCATTTATCGTCAAACGCACTTCAGATATTGAACAAGATTAAGATCCCTTATAAATTTAAATATCTTGGCTTCTCCGAGCAAAGACTCGTAATCAAAGGATCCGTTCATCGCAGAAACGAGCTGCATAATTCCGTCAGCGGCAAATACCGCTATGGCAACAGCAATAATCCCCGTAACAACGCCGAAGAAAAATCCGAGCCAATGATTGAGCTTTCCCGCGACGGGTATCTTCTCGATAAGATCCGAAATGCCGGAAAGCACGAAGGTCAAAACGATGCAAAGCACGAATGAAACTATAAAAAGTCCCACATATGCCGCTACGCTCGAGACAGCATTGACAACAGGAGAAGATATCGTCTCGGAAAGTGCGTAAAGGTCCTCCGATGATGCGCCCGTCAGAGCGCCGTACTTCTCTTCAAGTGCCGAAACGTCAACACCGAAATTCTTGACCCAGGCAAGATCTGTATCGAGCTTTTCGAAGAATTCGGAAAGATCTATCGCCTCGGTAGCCGAGCCGTAAAATGAGCTGAGCTTGTCGTACACAAAGCCTGTTATACCTTTGCCGAATACCTTATCCGCAAGAAGTGCCGAGACCGAAGGTCCGAACAGCGCGGCAATTACAAAAGATATCAAAGTCTTTCCGAAGCTCATTAAGGATTTTAAAAAACCGCGAACGGTAAAAACAACAATAAAGAACAACAATATAACGATAGGTGCGTAATTCAAAACACTTGCCATAAAAAATACCTCCGTTGTTTCGTTTATCCGATCATATCCTTACCGATGTTGAAAAGAAACATCAAATATTCTGCCGTCAGCACCGAAGCAGACCGCAAAGCTTGCGTCCCTGCCCTCTCTTGTCTGTACGGCAACTATGCTTGCATTATCAAGATCCATCCCGCAGTCTATCCTGTCGGAATATCCGTACCCTATATCCACTGCGTCCACACACTGACCGTCAAGGCAGTAGAGTATACCTCCGATCAGTTGATAAGAACCGTATATCTTTCCGTCCGTCTCCGATGAGACGCTGTATGCCCGTTTCCCCTTTGCATCGATCACGGTGACAGTTACATCGTTACCGCTTTTTTCATCAGAACCGTACATTATGACGCAACCGTTTTGATCGGCTTTGCAATATCTAAGCTCGGTATCCGACGGCAGTGCGTATTCGGCAGATACATTTTCCGTACTATTATATACGCACGTTGCATCGGAATATGCGGTAATAAGTATCCCATCGTAGGTAAAGCTTTGAGTGATCGCAACGGTATCCTCTCTTACATATTCCCAAACAGGCTCCGTTGAGTCCGTCGGATATACCACGGTAGAGAATGCAAGTTTTGTGTTTACGGGCTTAGCCAAAAGGCTGAGTATCGAGATAAGCTTTCCATCTCGCGAGAGACTTACGGAAACAACAAGATCACTGTATCTGTAATCCGCGCAAAGCTCTCCGTTTTTGTCGTAAAGATACACTTTTGCATCATCTTGACCAAGGCTTACGGCAACCGCGAACATCCCGTTGTCCGCTACGCCTACGTCGATTATTGAGTAGGATGTCAGCTTGTTGATCCCCTCAAGATCGTTTTCGGTATATACAAGCGAGAAGGAATTATACACGCTTATTCCTTTTCCGTTAAGTTCAAACACAGTTACATATTCATCCGATGTGCGCAACATAGGATCGGTAAAGTCGTTTCTTTTATATAGCGTACGCTTGCCTTTCGATGAAAACACCGTAAGAGTATCCGAATTGAGGACAACGACTCCTCCGCGATATGAACCGAAGGTCTGACCCTCTCCGTTGTCATATGAAAGCGATGAATAGTCCTTACCTATCGAGATAGCGGTAATATTGAAGTCATTCATCATATAATAGAGATTTTCGTAACTTATGAGCTCCGTATTCGTCAGCAAGGTCATACCGACATAGAGCAATGTGATAAGTATAAACACGATGGCAAATAAAGTGTACAAGAATGCGACCTTGTTACTCCGTTCACTATTCATCTCGGCATCCCCTTTCAATTACAGATAGACAAAAACGATCGCGAATTTAGCTTTTCGCAAAATGATCTTTTGAATATGTTACGCGGTTGAGATACAATCCGCAAGGCGGTGCGGTCTCACCCGCATTTGAGCGATCCTCGGATCTTATGATATCCTCTATGTCGGCGGGCTCCAGCTTTCCGCGTCCGACTGAAACGAGCGTCCCTGCCATTATCCTGACCATATTATAAAGGAATCCATCAGCCGATACTTTAAAGATCAAAACATTGCCGTCGGAAGGATCCGTGCTCACCGAAGCATCAAACACTGTTCTGCGAGCATCAACTATCTTTGAGCCCCGAGCCATAAATGCGGAAAAATCGTGCGTACCGACAAAGTGCTTTGCCGCGAGCTGCATACGACGAAGTGCCTCACTGTCTCTTATAAACGGACAGTGAAACGCGCGTCCGAGCTCAAACGGGGACGGCTCCGGTCTTGTATAGATCCTGTAAATATACTCTTTTTTAACTACATCATATCTGGGATGAAATGAATTGGGGACGAAAGAGGCACCGTATACGGCAATATCCGACGGCAAAAGAGCGCACATAGCGCGCGTGATCCTTTCGGGAGGCAGGGTCGTATCGAGCCCATCCTTTCCGTGTTCCGCAACAGTCGCGCAAAATTCATTGGCGTGAACGCCGCTGTCTGTTCTGCTGCAACCTGTAACGTCACATTCCACAGAGAAAAGAGTCCTTGCCGCTCTGCATATCTCCCCCTGCACCGTAGGTCGATCAGGTTGGATCTGCCAGCCGCAGTAACCGCTTCCGAGATAGCTGATCCTAAGCAACACCTTCATACGGATATGCCCCCTTTCAATAGCATTACATAACGTAGATAAACGTAATAGAATTAAGGCAGATAAGTGCCGCGAGCAAAGCGATCCCACATATGATGGCGGCAAGATCCTTAAATCTGTATTTAAGGACGGTCATTCTGGTTCTCCCATCTCCGCCGCGATAGCATCGGCACTCCATAGCGGTCGCAAGGTCGATAGCCTTATGATAAGCCGATATAAACAACGGTATAAGTATCGGTACGAGCGACTTTGCTCTGCGAAATATGCTTCCGCTGTTAAAATCGGCACCTCTCGATCGCTGAGCCGCCATTATCTTGTCGGTCTCGTCGATAAAGGTCGGTATAAATCTCAGCGCGATCGTCATCATCATAGCGAATTCGTGCACCTTGAGTTTAAACAGCTTATGGAGCGGATAAAGCAATCGCTCAATAGCATCTGTCAGCATTATCGGCGTTGTGGTATATGTTAAAAACATACTCGTGCCTATTATGAGCGTAACTATTCTGAGCACCATAAATATGGCATTAAAAACGCCGCTTTTATATATGTTTATGAACTTCCAGCTGAGCAGAAGCTCATCGGGATCCCCTTTGAGGAGAAAAACATTTATTGCTGCCGTAAAGATCATAATAAACAGAATCGGCTTAACTGCGCTCAACACCGTTTTCAAGGGTATACGGC
>CAYYND010000084.1:0-5816 GCA_964472845.1 uncultured Lachnospiraceae bacterium
CGGACCGGGGATAGAGGTGTTGCAGACCTTTGCCTTACCGCTTGGCCATGGCGCCTTACAACGCTTAATATTATACCATCATTTTTCTGCTTTGTCAATACCGAAAATCAAATTAATTTTAGATTAATTCGGATTAATGCGACTTTATACGATCAAAAGGCTTTTTTTACACATAATTCGGGCAACTATCGGGAGATCTTGGGGAAACGGATCCGTCAAGTACAAGCTCCACGGTTTTGCTATCTCTGTTGTGCGGTGCGTCAAGATAGCGTGAAATTTTCTCTATCCCGATAGATATGAAATATTTTTGGATTTTTGGCGGGCGACCTCAGGTCGCCCATACCGGGTATGGTAAAAATGTGCAAATACCAAAAATCCGTCGCAAAAGCGATAATTTATCGTTTACCCGGTAGGGGAGGGGCTTGCTCTTCCCGGAGTTGCGGTCAAATTGAAATCTTGCGGCGAGGACATAAAGTACTGTTAAATTTGCTTAAGATCCTCTTTTGAGCAAAAATTTCTTAGTGCACGCGGGCTCCTTCCATCGCTACGCGATCCCCCTCCCCGCTGAGCGTAGCGAAGTATTCGGATGGAGGCTTACTAAATTTGACGCTTTTGAATATTTCGGGCAAATTTGCGTTTATGCCAAATTTTCTCTTATTGCTTTAATAAACGTTTCGGAATCGACCGCTTCGACCTTTACGCTCGGGTCAACAAGTCCGCAGAGGTCCTTTGTCATAATTCCGCTGTTAAGTGTCTTGAAGCAAGCTGCCTCGAGTCTATCGGCAAATGCGCACAGCTCTGCAAGTCCGTCGAGCTCGCCTCTTTTACGGAGCGCGCCCGTCCAGGCGAATATAGTCGCTATGGGGTTTGTCGAGGTCTGCTCGCCCTTGAGATATCTGTAATAATGGCGCGTTACCGTGCCGTGCGCCGCCTCGTACTCATATTTTCCGTCGGGGGAGACGAGGACGCTCGTCATCATAGCGAGCGAGCCGAAGGCGGTCGAGATCATATCGCTCATAACGTCGCCGTCGTAATTTTTGCAAGCCCAGATAAAGCCGCCGCGGCTTCTTATCACACGGGCGACGGCGTCGTCGATGAGGGTATAAAAATAGGTAATTCCCTTTTCCGCGAAGGCGGTCTTATATTCCCTCTCGTAAATATCCTCGAATATCAGCTTAAAGGTCTGGTCGTACTGCTTGGAAATAGTATCTTTCGTAGAAAACCAAAGATCCTGACCTGTCGCAAGCGCGTATTTAAAGCAGGAATGTGCGAAGGATATTATTGAGGAATCCTTATTGAACTGTGCTTGAAGAACGCCGGGGCACTCAAAGTCATACACGGTCTCGCGGAATGTCTCGCCGTTCTCGCCCGTGAAGAGGAGCTCGGCCTTGCCTTTAGCCGGAACGCGGTACTCGGTCGCCTTGTAAACGTCGCCGTAGGCGTGACGCGCGACGGTTATGGGCTTTTCCCAGCTTTTGACCGACGGTTTGATGCGATCTATAAGGATAGGTGTTCTGAACACGGTGCCGTCGAGCGCGGCTCTTATAGTACCGTTCGGGCTTTTCCACATCTCGGAGAGGTTATATTCCTCGACTCTTTGCTTATTCGGCGTGATCGTAGCGCATTTGACGGCGACGCCGTATTTTTTGGTAGCCTCGGCTGCATCGAGGGTCACCTGATCCTTGGTGCGTTCTCTTTCGGGAAGTCCGAGGTCGTAATATTCGGTTTTAAGGTCAACGAAAGGGATGATCAGCTCGTCCTTGATCATTTTCCAGAGTATTCTTGTCATTTCGTCGCCGTCCATTTCGACGAGCGGGGTGGTCATTTTTATTTTTTCGGACATTTTATCACCTTTCAGTTATTTATTTTTCTTCCAAACGCCTAAAAAAGCTTTCGGCTTTATGCTCCGTTGAAGTCTTTTCTTGCGCTTTTTAACATTTACGGCTTAAAAGGCATCTCTTACTCGTTTGTATACTTCAAAAGTCCGCCGGCGAGCAATATTCTTCCGCCGCGCTCGGATACCGAGCAAGCAAGTGTATATTCCTTTCCCGTCGTAAGGTTTTTAAGCTTCGCTTTGCCGCTTTTCAGTGCCTCGTGCAAGCCGCAGATCTCGAGCTCATCGCCCTGATCCAGCTCATCGTAGTCGTCGGGATCCTCGAATGTCAGCGGCACTATACCCGCATTGACGAGGTTTGCCACGTGTATTCTTGCAAAGCTCTTGGTGACGACGGCGCGTACGCCGAGGTACAGCGGAACGAGCGCGGCATGCTCGCGCGAGGAGCCCTGCCCGTAGTTTGAGCCTCCGACTATTATATTATTTTCGTGTTCGCTTGCCCTCTCGGCGAAGCTCTCGTCGCAGACAGAGAAGCAGAATTTTGAAAGATACGGAATATTTGATCGGAACGGAAGTATCTTTGATCCTGCCGGCATAATATGGTCGGTCGTTATGTTGTCTCCGACCTTGAGCGTCAAAGGAGCTCGGATGCTATCCTGCATCGGAAGAAATTCCGGAAGCGGCTTTATATTGGGCCCTCGGAGTATTTCTATGCTGTCTGCGGTCTCGGCAGGCTCGGGAAGGAGCACTGCGCTGTCATCGATCTTGAATCTCTCGGGAAGCTCTATCTCGGGATGATCGCCGAGTGTTCTCGGGTCGGTGATATATCCCGTAAGTGCCGACGCGGCGGCAAGCTCGGGTGAAACGAGATAGACCTTGGCGTCGCGAGTTCCGCTTCTGCCCTCGAAGTTGCGGTTGAAGGTACGGAGCGACACGCCCGCGGAGTTAGGCGAAAAGCCCATTCCTATACAGGGTCCGCAGGCACATTCAAGTATACGTGCGCCCGCCGCTATCATATCCGAAAGCGCGCCGCAGTCTGCAAGCATCGAAAGCACCTGCTTTGAGCCGGGCGAGATCGAAAGGCTCACCGAGTCCGAAATATGTCTGCCCTTAAGGATCGCGGCGACTCTCAGCATATCGCGCAGCGAGGAATTGGTACACGAGCCTATGCAGACCTGATCGACCTTGATATCGGAAAGCTCGGAGGCTTTTTTGATATTGTCGGGGCTTGACGGGCAAGCAAGCAGAGGCTCAAGTGTCGAAAGGTCTATCTTTATGATCTTATCGTATTCGGCGTCGGGGTCTGCCGAAAGCGCGACGAAGTCCGACTCTCTTCCCTGCGCCTTCAGGAACTCTCTCGTTATTTCATCGGACGGGAAGATCGAAGTCGTCGCGCCGAGCTCGGTTCCCATATTCGTGATAGTGGCGCGTTCGGGAACGGAAAGTGTCTTTACGCCCTCGCCCGTCCATTCTATGATATATCCCACGCCGCCCTTGACGGAAAGTCTGCGAAGTATCTCGAGAGAGACGTCCTTTGCGCTGACCCACGGAGAAAGCTTGCCCGTAAGCTCGACCTTTATCATTCTCGGCATAGTGATGTAATATGCGCCGCCGCCCATAGCCACGGCGACGTCAAGTCCGCCCGCGCCGAAAGCAAGCATACCGAGTCCGCCGCCGGTGGGGGTATGGCTATCCGAACCGATGAGAGTTTTGCCGGGCACGCCGAAGCGTTCGAGATGCACCTGATGGCAGATGCCGTTTCCGGGGCGCGAGAAGCGCAAGCCGTATTTTTTAGCACAGCTTTGGATGTATCTGTGATCGTCGGGGTTTTCAAAGCCCGTTTGAAGTGTGTTGTGATCTATGTAGGCGACCGAAAGCTCGGTCTTTACCCTTTTTACTCCGATCGCTTCAAATTCAAGATAAGCCATAGTTCCCGTGGCATCTTGAGTCAGCGTCTGATCGATCCTGAGCGCGATCTCCTCGCCCGGGATCATTTTGCCTGCCAAAAGGTGCGTGCTTATTATTTTTTGCGATAACGTAAGTGCCATTTTTCTGCCTTTCTGTTTGTGGTTTAGGGTGTTTTTTGAAGGTAAGTGCTTTATTTTAAAATTTCGCCCGCAAGCGGGCGCTGCCCCGTACCCCGTCCGATTTCTTGAAAGAAAGCGACGCAAAGAACTTCAAAGAGAAAACGCCGCGGAGAGTTTCGCCGCCTGCGGGCGGCGACGAGGGCTGCGCGCCGTCGCCTCGGCAACAAAGCTTCAAAGCGGCGTCCAAAACCTAAAACGTTATTCCCAGCCGCTCGATCTGCTCGACTATCTCCTCGTCCGTCAGCGGCGTTTGCCTGCCGTCCTCATATTCCGCATCTATCCATCCCTTGAGCGCAAGCACGAGCGGATGCTGCTTCGAGACGGCGCGTTCGCCCGTCAATTTGTATTTTTCATTTATCCAATAGGCGATCCCGGCAAGCCCCGATGTCTTAGTTATCATAACACCTACCGAACGGTTAAGCAACTTCTTTGTGTTAAATATATTGTAAATTTCTTCGTCCTTCAAAAGACCGTCCGCGTGTATGCCCGCTCTCGTAACATTGAAGTTTTTTCCGACAAAAGGCGTCATCGGCGGGATTTTATATCCCATCGAATCGCGGAAATAATCGGCAACCTCAGTGATAACGGTCGGATCCATTCCGTCAAGCGTGCCGCGAAGCGAGGCGTATTCAAACACCATAGCCTCAAGCGGAATATTTCCCGTGCGCTCTCCTATACCGAGTAAGGAGCAGTTGACGGCGCACGCGCCGTACAGCCACGCGGTGGAGGCGTTGGTAACGGCTTTGTAAAAATCGTTGTGCCCGTGCCACTCGAGACATTCCGAGGGAACATCCGAGTACTGCTGAAGTCCGTATATTATACCCGGTACGCTTCGCGGAAGCGCGACCTCGGAGAACGGAACACCGTATCCCATCGTGTCGCAAGCGCGTATCTTTACGGGAATTCCCGCTTGCTTTGAAAGCTTTTGCAGCTCGTTGACAAACGGAACGACAAATCCGTAAAAGTCCGCCCTCGTGATATCCTCAAGATGGCACCTCGGAACGACGCCCGCCTCAAAGGCATCCGAAACGGCGTCAAGGTACATCTTCATCGCCTGAGATCTGGTCATTTTGAGCTTTTTAAATATATGGTAGTCCGAGGCACTGACAAGTATTCCCGTTTCTTTGATGCCGAGATTCTTGACAAGCTTAAAATCCTCTCGGCTCGCGCGGATCCAGGTCGTTATCTCGGGAAACCGAAGTCCGAGCTCCTGACATTTTTCAAGTGCTCGGCGATCGTTTTTGCTGTATACGAAAAATTCCGTCTGCCGGATTATTCCCTTCGGTCCGCCGAGCCTTGAGAGCATTTTGTAGAGGGCGACGATCTGATCGACCGTGTAAGGCTCGACCGACTGCTGACCGTCGCGGAGCGTTGTATCGGTTATCCAGATCTCTTGCGGCATTCCCATCGGAACACGCCTGTGGTTAAAAGGGATCTTTGGTACGTCCTCGTAGTTGTATACCTCGCGGTAAAGGTTAGGCTCTTCAACATCTTGAAGCGAATATTTGTATGATTTCTGCTCAAGCAGGTTGGTTTTGTTTGATATTTCAAGCATCGTACGTTCTTCCTTTCGGGAAAATGAATATTTACTTGCGACATATACACCGAATTCGACGTCGCATCAATGTTAGATACAAGTATACTCTTGTACGAGCAAAAACGCAATATTAAATTTCAAAAATTCATTTTTATTTTACAATTTGAGGTTTTAATGGCGATTTCATAGATTTTTTGACTGATTATTTTAAGAAACTTGCAATTGCTTTTTTGCAAACACACACGTCCCCACATAATCGGCAGGTCGTCTACTCTGTAAAATTTTGAGTTTCTCGGACGAACCTTCCACCACACAAAAAGATTTTATCCATCTCGTAGGGGCGGACGACGGTTTGCAA
>CAYYND010000085.1:0-5518 GCA_964472845.1 uncultured Lachnospiraceae bacterium
CCCATCATATCCGCAACTTCTTTTTGCGTTTTTTCTTTTTTTCCGTTAAGACCGTTACGGTTTCGTAGTTAGGATGGATTCCTGTCTTCATTGTTTACACCTCGCTTTGCTGTTGGATGTTATGATGATAATTTTGCATACAGCCAATTATAGCACATCAATTAATAATTTGCAATAGTTTTTTACAAAAAAATTTGAATTTTTTTGCCCATTCTTTTAAATTTATTGTTTTATCTGAAGATTACGAGGCATTTTGCCTATTTTTATATCTTTCCTTCGACCTCAACACGCAATCTGTCTATTATGCGTTTTTCGAGCCGCGAAATGTAAGACTGAGATATCCCCATCATATCCGCAACTTCTTTTTGCGTTTTTTCTTTTTTTCCGTTAAGACCGTATCTCCATTCTATTATGGTTCTTTCGCGACTGTTTAGTCCCTCGACAGCTTTGTGTATCACCTCTCGTTCTTCACGCATCTCAAGCTCATATCCGACATTATATTCCTCGTCTCCGAGTATATCGGACAATAACAGCTCATTTCCATCCCAGTCGACGCTCAGCGGTTCATCTATCGAAATCTCACATTTGGTCGAATTGTTTTTTCTTATGTACATAAGGATCTCGTTCTCGATACATCTTGACGCATACGTAGCCAATTTTATATTCTTCTCTGCCCTGAATGTGTTTATGGCTTTGACAAGACCTATGGTACCTATCGATACAAGGTCTTCTATGTATATTCCCGTGCTTTCAAATTTTTTTGCTATGTACACGACGAGCCTTAGGTTACGCTCTATCAAAATAGCCTTTGCGCTTTCGCCGGTTGAAAGCTCGCTTATGATTTTTGCTTCCTCTTCAACAGAAAGCGGCGCGGGCAGCACATCGGGGCCGTTGATGTAATATATGGAATTGGTGCTTTGGAGCTTTTTAAAAAACAGACTTTTGATCTTTAACTTAAGTTTTTTGAATATACTCATAAGATTGATCTCCTTTCATTTTTATACGGATCTGTCTTTGACCTTATACCATTAACTCGTCCGGGACGAGGGCTTCAAATTCTTCGCCTCCGACATAAGTGGGAGCGACTGCGGCATCGACCGAATAGGATGAGCCGCTTTCGTTGATTATGCGGATATCATCGGGAATTACGGCAATCATCATCGTCTCCCCCGACGTATTATGACACGGTATGAGCCGTACACGCTTGGCTTCCTCGGCGTCGGTTTTGTCAAGCAACAACACGTCCTTTTGCTTGATAGCTCTGATTATAAGAGGCGGAAACAGGGTCTCGCTTTTTTTAAGTGATATCGGTATCACGCACTTTCCCGTCAATGTGTCCTTGAGCAGATTCCCGCTGTCGTTAAGTCCTCTAAGCGTCACGGATCTTTTTCCGTATCTTACCACAACCGTGCATTTTCGGCGTGAGATGTTTTGCCTGAAAAAACTGCTGCCTGCTATCGAAATGATCCCGGACACCGCCGCAAGGAGCGCAAATATCCAAACGCTTACTCCGTCGCTCTCGGGCATATCGTCCCCAAACGGATTTATCCTGTTGAGCAAGTTGAACATTGCCGTCATCAGTCCGCCTATGACAGATGATACAAATATGTAAACAAGCGTTGATATCACCAACCGTTTTATTCCGTCCTCCTTGTTCAAAAATACTAATGTACACATTAGGAAGCATACGAGTATGTCTATGATAAAAGCCAGAAAATGACCCGTGCTTAAGAACAGCACCAAAACCGAGTATGCTCCGCCGACGGAAGCTCCCAAGATCGTTCTTATCGGAGTGATCTTTTTATGTAAAAGCCGCGAGGCTATATAAAAGCACAGAAAGTCCATACTGAAATCGATTATGAACAGAAGGTCAACGTAAACATCTTGAGTCATATCAATCTCCATTCCGCCGCCGTGCGGCATCACAAATAATTTTCGAAAATTCACCTGTAACGAAAGTCTGTCGGGATAAAGACGTTTCGTAAATTCGAATTTAAAAAGGCGGCTCGGAATTTTGTAATGAGGCTTTCGCGCTGTCACCTTCAAATAAATTATAACTCTTGAGTTACGAAAAAAGTGTCGTATTTCAGAAATACAAAATCTTTTCGATTTACTTAATTCTTTACAAATTAACAAAATATCTAATACTATACATAAAACTTGTGTTATAATATCGAGATGACGGCATTTCGACAAAATCGAGCTTTTGCCGCCGATCGTAAATAAAAATCAAGAGGAAAGGACGCGGTTTATCCATCCGACGTTTGGATGCTGCGCCGCATATACCTTACAAGTATGTTCAGTAGGATAATAATTCTCGGCACGGGAAATGCTCAGGCGATAAATTGCTATAACACCTGCTTTGCATTAAAAAAAGAAAATGAATATCTCCTCGTTGACGCCGGCGGTGGAAACGGAATACTGCGTATATTGAATGACAAAAGCATTTCCCTATCATCCATACACAACGCGGTGATCACCCACGCACACACAGACCATATCATCGGTATGGTGTGGATTTACCGAATGATAGCGGCGGATATGAAAAGCGGAAAATACCGCGGCACCTTCAACATATACTGTCACGATAAGTCAAAAGAAACCCTTGTTGCTATGATAAAACTTATGCTTCCATTAAAGCTTGCGGTATACATAGATAACGGAATAAATTTCATCGTTGTGGATGATGGGGACAGTGTAGATATTATGGGAGAGCGATTTACCTTCTTTGACATACGCTCAACAAAGGAAAAGCAATACGGCTTTTATTTTGAAACTCCGCGCGGAAGATTCGTTTGCCTCGGAGATGAACCGTGCGCCGAGCACGAAAAGGATATTATACGGAAGGCATACTTCGTAATGCACGAAGCTTTCTGCCTCTACGAGGACAGATACACCTTCAAGCCCTACGAGAAGCATCACTCTACCGCAAAAGAGGCGGCTCAGCTTGCAAAGGAAAGCGGTGTGTCCAATCTCTTGCTTTATCATACCGAGGACAAAACACTTTCAAGCAGAAAAGAAAGGTACTCTGCCGAGGCGGCTGAGTACTTTGACGGAAATATTTTCGTACCGGATGACGGCGAAGAGATACCGATTTAAGACGCATCGTAATAACATCTCTTGTTAAGATATCTTCAAATAAAAAGGACAAAATATGAAAAATAAAATTATCGGAGACAGTAAGGAGCTCTCGGGAAAACCGCTTGCCTGGGTACTTACGCTCGTATACTTTGCAAGCTATGTTACAAGGATAAACTTCGCCGCGATCATACAAGAGGTCGTTACCGAGACGGGATTTAAAAAATCCGAGCTTTCCGTAATATTGGTATGCACTTGGGTAGCTTACGGTATAGGACAGGTAGTCAGCGGAATACTCGGCGACAGGATCAACCCCCAGGATCTTATGCTTTGCGGTCTTGGTTTCACAACTGCGATCAATCTTCTGTTCCCGCTTTGCTCATCATCCATACTGCTTATGGCTATATGTTGGGGACTTAACGGATTTGCGCAAGCTATGCTGTGGCCTCCTATCGTCAAGATCCTTGTCGCAACCGCAAACGAGGAAATATACGGCTATTCTATGGTAAGAATATCATGGGGCTCATCCTTAGGAACTATAATAGTATATCTTACGGCACCTTTTATCATACATCTGTTCGGATGGAGAGGCGTGTTCGTGTTTTGCGGTTCGGTGGGTCTTGCAGCTACCGTATTGTGGGGAGCTTTGAGATCGCGCGTAGATCTGAAAAACACATTGTCCTCATCGGAAACCGACAAAGATCCATCCGCCTTCAAATTTCCCAAAGCGGCGGTGGTTCCCGTTATATTCATCATATTTAGCGTAATATGTCAAGGAATGCTGCGTGACGGGGTGACATCATGGATGCCTACCTATCTTGCTGAGGTGTTTGATCTCGGAAACAGCGTCTCGATCTTCTGCACTGTCGCACTTGCAGTGTTCAGCATCATCTGTTTTTACGTAGTTGGTACGATATACAAGAAAAGCTTCAAAAATGAGGTCGCTTGCGGAGGCGCCGTGTTCGCTACTGCCGCCGTTTCAGCCGCACTGCTGTTCACATTCTTCGGCGGCGGTGCCGTCGTTGCGATATTTTCGATGGCATTGATCACGGGATGTATGCACGGAGTTAATCTTATGTTGATCACGCACGTACCCAAGCGTTTTAAAAAGTACGGAAACATTTCGACCGTTTCGGGGGCGCTCAATGCGTGTACGTACATAGGATCTGCAATATCGACGTACGGTATAGCTCTTTTGGCCGAAATAATAGGCTGGAGAAACACCGTCGGCGTCTGGTTCATAATAGCGATTGCGGGGACGGTAAACTGCTTTATTGCCGCATATCATTGGAAAAAATTCATATGTCAAAATTAGATCACGGCACGATCGTCTGATATGAACTGCTGCGGTATGAAAACACCTGTGTACCGTTTCATATTCATAAAAATATAAAATTATATCAAAAAGCGAGGGCGGATCGAATGATCCACTGCCCTCGCTTTTATAAAACGATCGCGATTATTTGAATATTTGAAATATTTGCTCTTTCAGCTTTTGCTCTCCTCAAGCTTTGAAAGTAACAATATTGCTACAAAGCCGGCGACAGTCAAAGGAATACAGATGAGCCACTCGAGCCCTGACGGAAATCCCGGGAAAAGCTCTCCTACCGACCCGAGAACAAACCCAAGTATTATAAGATAAGTCGCCTGCGGGAATCTCTTCATAAACAACTCAAGTATTTTAGTAGTCAAGAAAACTCCGAGTATAACTCCGACGCCGAGTGGAATAAGGAAAAGAAAATCAAATTCTTTTATCGCGGTGATCGTGCTTTGATACAAACCGAGCACCAAAAGCATCAACGTAACGCTGATACCGGGTAAAATGAGCGCGACTGCGGATATGATTCCGGCTACCAAGAGTAGCAGTGTCTTTATTATCCACGGGCTTGAATCGGGATTAAACATATTCTCGGGAAGGAAAGATATACCAACTACGATAAGTATTCCAATGACGACATATGCCATGTATTTCCAAGAGAATTTCTTTATTTTAGACTGCTTACATACGAGAGGTACTCCGCCGGCTACCACACCTATGAAAAAGTAGAGTGTGGGCTTCTCGAACATTTCTATAAGACTCAGCAACGGATTAGCTATCAGAAGCATTCCGCACCCTGCGCCGAATACAAAGATAAGCAGGAAGATCAGATTCTTTTTTATGCTTTTGAAAAACGAACTGACGGAAGAAACGAGCTGATCGTATATACCGAGTATCATAGCCATACTTCCTCCGCTGCACCCGGGGACCATCATAGTTCCTCCGATCAAAGCGCCCTTCATCAGGGTCAGTAAATAAAATTTTGTGTTGCTTTTTTTATCCATAACATACCTCATATTTTGACAGGTCGATCGTCAGTCCGTGATCCGTCTGCATTCGATATAGTATCTTTTGTCCCTGGCGTGTCCCATGGAAAAGGTCTTTCTCGGGAAAGTGCCATCT
>CAYYND010000086.1:0-5483 GCA_964472845.1 uncultured Lachnospiraceae bacterium
CCTGGTGGCCACGGGCATTGGCATCATCTTGGTGATTACGGTGTACAATGCCTTCTCAAGCTTGAATCTGACGGATATCAGCTTTATGTTGACGCATTGACAGGCGAGACCGCAACTCTCAACACAAAATCGGGGCAGATACTTTTCTCTAACCCCTGGGACGTTGCAACCGAGACCAAAGATGCTACAAAGGAAAAGCTCCTCTCTCAGATCTCTATAAAGTATTCATCCGATACTACCTCGGAAAAAGAGTTTTGGAGCTTTACCGAGGCAGCAGTAACTAATCAGATCCAGATCAAAAACATCAAAAACGGTCTTAGAGTCGAATACATCATCGGACGAGAGGAGTCCAAAAAGCTCGTTCCTCGTATGATGACCGATGAGCGTTATCAGCAGATGCTGTATACGTACTTTATGTCGATGGAAAATAAGCACGACGGTAAAAAGGCGGACAGCTATTTTATCTTGCAGGACCCGTTTAATGAGACAAACGAATCCATCAAAAATAAAATTTATCAGGATTTCCCTATAATCAAAAAGCTCGGTAAGCCCATAAGAACGTGGGATAACTTGGCTTCCGAATCCCAGCTTGCATGGGTAGAGGAGGTAATCAAGACGTATTGTCCTCACTACACATACGAGGAGCTCGAATACGACCACAGTATGTGTGAGTACGAGGGAACGGACACGAACCCTCCGCTCTTCAAGCTTGCTATTGAGTATTCCCTTGATGAGAACGGCGTTTCGTGGACGATGCCCGCAAACGGTCTCCGTTTTGATGAGGGTACTTACAAGTTGAGTTCTCTCAGCATCCTTCCTTTTATGGGCGCAGGCTCAAGATATGCAGGTACCAATTCAAAGAACACACAGGAAGGATACAGCTTCTTCCCGGACGGTTCAGGTACACTTATTGAGTTCCAGGGTGCTAACTCCTCTGATTCTACAAATATTCAGAGTAAGATATACGGCGAGGACTACGCTTTGCATACCATAACCGGTAGACTTAGAGAAGCGGTACGTTACCCCGTATTCGGTATAGTTGAGCAGCAGAAGCTCAAGAAGAAAGTGACTGAGAAGGTCTTAAAGAGCGAGGAATACGTTGATCCCGTAACCGGTGAAACTGTTCCCGCAGTTTATGAGGAAGTTACGAAAACGGTTGAATACACCGAAGATCGCGGCTTCGTCGGAATAGTTGAAGAGGGTGATGCACTTGCTACAATGTCTCTGACACACGGCGGTACGACTTCCAAATACAACTATATACAGATGTATTTCTACCCCAGACCGAGTGATAAATTCACAGTATCAGACGCTATTTCGGGCGCTGAACACAAGGAGCTTACGGTAACGTCATCGCGTCGTTACGTAGGTAACTACACGGTCCGCTACATTATGCTTACCGACAGTACCATCGCGCAGGAAAAGAATCTTACGGATACTTATCCTTGCTCTTGGATCGGTATGGCTCGCGCATACTCCGATTACCTTGTAAACAAAGGTGAGCTTACAAGACTTACCGAAAGCGATATCGAGGAAGATTACATTCCTCTTTACATCGAAACATTCGGTACCTTTGAGACACTTGAAAAGATCCTTTCCATTCCTGTAAATATAATGACACCTCTTACCACGTTTGATGATATTCAGGATATGTACGATCAGCTCAATGATAACGGTATCAAGAATGTCAACTTCAAGCTTAACGGCTACGCAAACGGCGGTATGTACGGCAGAATGCCTTACAAGCTCAAGTGGGAAAGTGCAGTCGGCGGCAAGGAAGGCTTCAAAACTCTTATCTCATACGCGAATGAGGTCAAATCAAGAGGCGACGGAAGCAATCTCGGCATTTTCCCCGATTTTGATTTCACTTACGCTTACGCAAGAGGATTTGGCGACGGACTCAATATGAAGAAGCACGCTGTAAGAACGATCGATGACCGTTACACCGGTCTCGTAAAGTACAGCGCGACATATCAGTCGTATATCGGATACTACGGTATGGCAATTTCGCCGGCGTATATGACACACTTCTACGATAAGTTCACGGAAAATTATCTGAAATACGATCCTGTCGGAATTTCCGTCGGATCGCTCGGTTCGGATCTTAACTCCGACTTTGATGAAGATGAGCCTTACAACCGCGAGGACTCCAAGGACTTTGTAACGAAGCTCCTGGCACAGGCACAGAAGGACTACGAAAGCGTAATGGCAGATAAGGGCAACGCGTACACTTGGAAGTATGTCGATCATCTTCTCAATGTTCCGCTTGACTCCAGCCGTTACATCTTCTCATCGAACGCAGTTCCTTTCATAGGTGTCGTTCTTCACGGTCACGTTCAGTTTGCGGGAACACCTTACAATATGGAAGGTAACACGAACTACGCATTCCTTAAGGCAATCGAAAACGGCGCGTCCCTTTACTTCACACTTACGAAGCAGAACGCCGAAAAGTTCAAGGAATATTCCGACCTTTCGCAGTACTATTCAATAAGCTACGATATTTGGTACAACGAGCTTAGCGAGGTATATCTTAAGCTCAACAACGCGCTCAAAGACCTTCAGACTAAGATCATAATCGATCACGAGTTCCTGAACGGCGAGCGTCTGCCCGATATCAACGAGCTTGAATCCGATATCATCAAGCTTGCCGAGGAGGCACTCAAGTCCGAAGAGGAGGCAGTTGTTTCTGCCGCTCTCCAGGCTCAGCAGGCAGTGCTTAAGGCAAGAAGAGATGTTGTTACAACATCTTCAACAACAGCGACCAATATTATCAACCTCCAGCAGGAGTATGATAAGGTAATAGCAAGCTACGGTAAAGTAATTGACTCGCTTGCAAATATCAACGCAAAAGAAGATGCAGTTATCGAAGCCGGTAAGCCTATCGAAGGTCTTAAGCAGATCATGGATGCAGCGGAGAAGGTAATGAACTCAGCTAAGGAAATTCTTGATGCCGAAAACAAGCTCAAGAACACATACAGCAGCGAGTACACGGCAGCAAATACCAAATACGCTCCCTTTAAACGTGAAGCTCAGAAGACCGAAGAGTACATAGCTAAAAAGGCACTTGAAGACGCTGTCAAGGCGGAATATACAACAGCGAAAGCTGCATATGATGCGGCTGCAAAGGGGACAGACGAGGCTCTGATCGCTTCCACCAAGGCTGCATACGAAGCTGCCGAGAAGGCTTATAAGGATGCACAGGATGCAACCGAGGCAACTATCGCGGCATACTGTATGGCAGACACAACAGCCGGCAGTAAGGCGGCTTACGAAGCTTATAAGGCTGCATACGACAAGTACTACGCTCAGGTAGCGGTAGCTGATGCTGCAAACAATGACTATAAAGCAAAGACAGAGGTTTACAATTCCGCAAAGCAGGATTACGAGGCTGCGCTCGCAGTACTTGAGACAGCCGAAAAGGCGGTTGCGACAGCGGTAAGCGAACTTGCAACAAGCGTAACAACTCTTAACAGACATTATACGGCTGTTATGCTCAAAAACCTTGAAAACGGTGCCATTAAGGATTCAGACACTGCAAATGCGGCACTTGATCTTATCAATTCCAAGGCAGAGGCAAGCGAGGATATCAAGACGTCTGCGGCGAAATACGTTGCAACCACACTTGCAAATGTTACCGCGGCAGTAAACAACGGCTTGAAGCTTCTTCCCTCGATCGCAGCAGGTAACAAGCTTGCGGCAGGAAATGATGAGCACAGAATGGAAGCTCTCAGAGCAGGCTTCGAGGAATCCCTTGCGGCTCTTAAGGCGGCAGACGAAGCTTATAAGGCACTTGATAAGAATTCACCTCAGCTCAACGCCGCACAAAAAGCTCGCGAGGATGCTGATAAGGCGTTCCAGGTATACGTAAAGGAAGCACAGAGTGCGATGGATTCCATCATCTCCAAGCAGACGAGCGTTACAAAGCTTTTCAACAGTGCAAAGCTCTATAAAGGTTATATCGATTCATCCGCTACTTCCACTACCGAGGACAAGGCTGATGCGGCAAATGTTCTTAACTCCGTAAAAGCAGATCTTGACAGCATCGCTGTTATCGCAGAAAAGCTTGCAAACGAAGTAAAAGAGCTTAATACCCTTGCTAAGGGTTACGCGTATATCAGCGTAAAAGAGGTAGAGACGACGGCTGAAGAAGACAGCACTCCCTCAACGGGAATAGATACGGATACCGATGCTGACGCGGGTACTGACACCGATACTGATATCGACACCGACACCGACACAGATACCGACACAGATACCGACACAGATACGACTCCCGATGAGGATAAAGACGAGATCGTGCTCGATGAAGGCGAGACAAAGTACACGAGCAATGACGGTCAGATCGTCCTTGTAACGTATGGCGGAAAGAACGGCAACGACAATGATCCCTACAAGTCCTTCATTCTTAACTTCAACTACTTCGCAGTTACCGTTACATACGACGGACGCTTGTATACGATCCCCGCAAACGGATATGTCGTAATTATGAGATAAGGAGAGATGTAGATTATGACAAATGAAACAAAGATCTCGGCGGCGCCGATAAAGGCAGCTCCGAAAAAGAAAAAGAAAAAAATAGCATCTCTTGACAAAACCAAGTCGCGCGCCGGTTGGTTCTTCGTACTTCCGTTTATTATCGGACTTGTGCTTATATACATTCCTATCATTTTTGATTCGATAGTGAGCACATTCCAATCATCAAGAATAGACATCAACGCAAATACTATAAAAGAGTTCGTTGGCTGGCAAAACTATGAGACTGTAATAATGGGCGATGTTAATTTCGCCCAAACACTCTGGGAAGGTCTTGGAAACATGGTGTTCGAGATCCCCGCGATAGTAATATTCTCTCTGTTTATGGCAGTGCTTCTCAATCAGAAGATGATCGGCAGAGCTGCATTCCGTGCGATATTCTTTATTCCTGTTATCATTTCTACGGGTCTTATGGAAAGCCTTACTCCCGATGTCAGCACCGAGGAGGGCATTGACCCGGGTGATATGGAAGAGAGCACATCCAATCAGTTAGTAAACGCTATGGATATTGCAAGGTTGTTTGAAAATATGAAGATCGGTACGGGTCTTGTTGAATACGTTACGGAAATGGTCAACAGTATCTATGATATCGTAAACCGTTCCGGCGTACAGATGCTTATATTCCTCTCCGGCCTTCAGTCCATCTCTCCCGCTATCTACGAGTCCTGCTCGATAGACGGCGCAAGCGGATGGGAGACCTTCTGGAAGATCACATTCCCGATGATAAGCCCGATGATATTGGTAAACGGTGTCTATACGATCATAGACTCGTTTACAACTGACGGCAACGTCGTCATGAAATATATCAAGGATAGTAAAGCCTTGACTGAAGAAGTGGCGACGACGATGTCTTGGATCTATTTTATGATAGTTATCCTCATAGTTGCCGTCATCGCGGGTCTGTTCTCCGCCGATTGCGGCTCGAAAATGCTGTATGGGTCATCCAACAA
>CAYYND010000087.1:0-5458 GCA_964472845.1 uncultured Lachnospiraceae bacterium
GCCCCGGCGTCGAGGGCGCGCCTTCCGACCTCGTATATGCTGAGATCGCTTATTTCGTAAAGGCATTGTGAGCAGACTACGACGTTGACTCCGCGGTCGTTCAGCATAGCGAGCCTTCCCGTAAGGTCGCGGTTGATGAATTGCACTCCCCCCGCTCCGAAGGCTTCTATCACTATTCCGTTGCAGTGCATTCCGAGGAGCATATCGAATATCTTCGGATCTATGCCCGGGGTCAGCTTTACTACGAACACGTTGGTATCAAGTGATTCCATAAGCTTGAAATCTCCGCAAAGATGCGGCAATCCTGTCGGCAGGTACTCGTTTTTATAAGAGAGACCCGAGGTCGAGACCGTCGCAACGTAGGGATAATTTATACTTTCAAAGGCATTGAAGCCCTGAGTTCTGACTTTTACGGCGCGGCATCCGAGCATTACCTTGCGGTCGAACGCAAGATATACTCCGGCTGATGCCGAGGCGGCAACGGCGAGGGCAAGCGAGAGATTATCGCGAGCGTCCGTCAAGGGATGCGAGAGCGGCAGCTGCGAGCCTGTCAGAACGACGGGAACGGGAAGTCCTTTAAGCATAAAGCTGAGTACGGAGGAGGTGTATGCCATGGTGTCGGTGCCGTGTGTTATGACTATTCCGTCAAAGGATTCGGAAAGGCTTTCCGAAACGGCTTTTGCGATCACGCACCATTCCTCGGGTTGAATGTTTGTCGAGTCGAGGAAGAGGATGTCGCGTGCGGTTATATCGTACCTGTCGGAGATTATTTTTGAGAGTATGTTTTTTATGCTTTCGGACGGCGCGTAACCGTTTTCGGTCTGCGTTGATGCAATTGTGCCGCCGGTGGCGAGGACGAGAATCTTTTTGCTTTTATTCATTTTTGATACTCCGAATCGTTTTGTTGAGGATTTTTTTCGCTTGCTTTATTTTTAATGAGTCGATAGTCTTTTTGTGTAATTGCCGAGAGGCAAGAAACGAACAATAACTATTACGCAGAATGCCGGATAATATACCAATATATTTTACCATATTGTCTCTGTATAATCAAGAGCAATTTTACTTTTACCCACCCGGATCTTGCAAACAAACATAAAAAGACCTGCATTTCTGTCCGTAATGCAGGTCTTTTATGATCAATTTTCTTTTGTACCGCTTATTCTGCGGCGGCAAGATACTTCTTTTGCTCCTCGGTCAGCACATCGAGCGTACCGCCTACCGCTTTGATCTTGAGATAGGCTACATCCTCGTCGATCTCTCGCGGGACCGCGTATACCTTGTGCTCCAACTCGCCCTTGTGCTTCGCAAGATACTCAAGCGAGCGCGCCTGTATAGCAAACGACATATCCATAATTTCAGCCGGATGTCCGTTCCCGGCGGCGAGATTTACGAGCCGCCCTTCCGCAAGAAGATTGAGTATCCGACCATCCTTCATTCTGTATCCCGTTATGTTGGGCTTGCGCTCAAATACATCGTCCGCAAGCTCGGCAAGCTGGATCTTGTTTATCTCCACGTCGAAGTGACCGCTGTTTGAAAGCAGGGCACCGTCCTTCATTACCTTGAAGTGCTCTTTCGTGATGACGTCGCGGCATCCCGTTACCGTGATAAAGAGATCGCCGATCCGCGCCGCATCATCCATCCGCATAACTCTGAATCCGTCCATTACCGCCTCTATCGCCTTAACGGGATCGATCTCCGTTACCACAACGACGGCTCCCATACCTTTAGCGCGCATAGCGATACCCTTGCCGCACCAGCCGTAGCCGGCAACGACGACGGTCTTGCCCGCAATGACAAGATTGGTGGTATTCATAATGCCGTCAAGAGTTGATTGCCCCGTGCCGTATCTGTTGTCGAAAAGGTGTTTGCAGTCGGCGTCGTTTACGTCTATCATCGTGTAATCAAGCTTACCCTCAGCCTGACGCGCGAACAACCGATGAATACCCGTGGTCGTCTCCTCGGCACCTCCTATGAGATTTTTGCCGTATTCGCGGCACTCTCCGTGAAGAAGGGAAGTAAGATCGCCTCCGTCATCTATCATAAGATCGGGACAGCAAGCAAGCGTGGCAATAAGATGCTTCTTGTATGTTTCGTCATCCGTTCCTCTCCAAGCGTTGACCTCAAGTCCCTCGGATGCAAGCGCCGCGGCAACATCGTCCTGAGTGGAGAGCGGATTGCATCCCGTAATGTAAACCTCGGCTCCTCCGGCGCGAAGCGTCAGCGCAAGATACGCGGTCTTCGCCTCAAGGTGTATTGACATAGCTATCTTTTTGCCCGCAAAAGGCTTGCTTTTCTCAAAATCCCGACGGATAAGATTCAGCACGGGCATATAGGACGCCACCCAATTTATTTTATCTCTTCCCGAAGGTGCTAAGGCAATATCCTTGATATCGCTCATCTTTTTTCTCCCGCTTCTTCCGTGCGTACGGCTTTGAAGCCGATGCTGTTTACGACCTCGGCAAGCGCGGCGGTATCAAAATCCGAGCCGACGACGGTGACCTTTTTCTGCGCAAGGTCTACCGTAACGTCACTGACGCCCTTTTCCTTCAAAAGTGCATTTTTTACCTTTGCGGCACAGTGAGAGCAAGCCATACCCTCAACTTCAAGAATTGCCGTCTTCTTTTTCTTTCCGAACGTTGAAAACATTGTTTTTTACCTTTATCCTTTCATTCGTTTGATTTTGACCGTATTTTGTATCTCATTCAAAACCGAACCTGCGATACAATTGTCGCGGGAGCGTTGTAGAATCTGAAGATCTTAAGTGCCTTTTCGGTCGCCTCGAACCATATTATCGACTTTTCGCCCGTTTCCTTGTCTGCGTAAAGCGCGTAATATATGTCGGGAGATTCGGGCGATGAGATGGCTATATATTCCTTGTCGGGTGCAAATCTTTTTATCGTTTGCTCTGCCTTTTCGACGGTTTCGGGTATTTCGTGATTGTACGGCGCCACGGTCGAAAGATCTTTTATATGCACCTCGATGAGCTTCTTCCTTGATTTTCCTCCGTAGACGTTTGAGAGCGTAAAGATGCCCGAGGTTATGTTGTATTCGTATTCAAGGCTGACGTATCGCCACGTGCAGAATACGAGGATCCACACGGCGATGGGAGTCAACGCAAGCAGGGGAACGAGCAGCCTCGAAAAGACACCGAGACCAAGAAGCCCCGCAACAAAGACAACGTAGCCGATGATGAGTATGATCTTCCTCGTCCTCCATTTGCCCTCGCTTTTCTGAGCAACGACGTATTCATATGTGTTGAATTCGTTCATAGATCTACCTCGCGTGAATTACTTTGCCCCCCCGACGAAATCGGGATCGCGTATCATATTTTAGCATACTTCACAGCTTTTTTCAAGTATATTTGATAATTTTTACGTCCACTGTACATAAAAATAGCAAAATCAATTGACAAATTACGAAGAGAACTGATATAATATCTGTGATAAATTGAAAGATTATGAAGGGAATGGTCATAAAAATGAACAACCGTCAGCTCGCGGATGTGATCCGCCCCAAAACGATCGATGAGATAGTCGGGCAGCGTCACCTGTTCGGCAAAAACGGCGTGATCCGCCGTATGCTTGAAAATAAAAGAATAACGAATATGATATTCTACGGCCCTCCCGGCACGGGCAAAACGACGGCGGCATCGATCATAGCCGAGATGTCGGGAATGACCTTCCGCAGACTGAATGCAACGACCGCCTCGCTCTCCGATGTAAAGGACGTGCTTGCCGAGACCCAAGGACTTTTCGGAAGTGGCGGAATATTGCTCTACATAGACGAAATACAATACTTCAACCGTAAGCAGCAGCAAACATTGTTGGAATATATCGAAGACGGAAGAGTGACGCTTATCGCCTCGACTACGGAAAATCCGCATTTTTATGTTTATAACGCCGTCATATCGCGCTCGTCCTTGTTTGAATTCAAGCCCGTCGAGCCCGAGGAGGTTGCCGTGTCGCTGAGACGTGCGCTTGATTTTTTGAACAACGACACTATGCAGAGCAAGACCTGCACCGACGAGGTGCTGATCTTTATAGCAAGGCTCGGAAAGGGGGACGTCAGACGTTCTCTTGTTTTGCTTGAAAACGCATATTTCGTTGCCGACGGCGAGATCACGATCGAGGACGCGCAGAGCTTCGGCAGCGGCGTCGTGAACTTCAACGATGACACGCATTACGACCTGCTTTCGGCACTGCAAAAATCCATACGGGGATCGGATCCCGATGCCGCGGTGTTCTATCTTATGAAATTGCTCGGATCGGGCGAGCTGCTCTCGGCAATACGCCGCTTGCAGGTCATTGCGGCAGAGGACGTGGGGCTGGCTTATCCTATGGCTATCGCGATCGTCCGCGCTTGCTGTGAATCGGCAAGAGAGCTCGGAATGCCCGAGGCGCAGATACCTCTGGCAGATGCCGCAATATTGCTTGCGACCGCGCCAAAGTCAAATTCCGCATATATGGCACTTCGCCGTGCCTCGGAAGATATAGAAGCCGGCTTCGGCAAGGTGCCGCCCGTGCATCTTCAAAGCCCCCTGTTCAAGGGATACCAATATCCGCACGATCACCCCTTCCATTACGTCGATCAGGTCTATCTGCCTGAAGATATCGTAAAAAGAAACAAAAAATACTACGAATTCGGAGACAACAAGACGGAAAACGCCGCCGCGGAGTATTGGGCAAGGATCAGATCCCAAAGTAAGAACAAAGGCTGACCCGTTACCTCGGAAAAAACCGCCTTTTTCGGTTGACATATTCCGAAATGTATGATATAATAATTCGATACGGAAGTATGTCTGTATAAAGATCGAGAAAGGGAGGCGTATCCGATGGTAAAGATAACCGAGGTTGACGAGAGAAGCATAGCGCAGAAATACGGTATAAAAAGCGGAGACGTTCTCTGTGGCATTAATTCACACGAGATCAACGATGCCTTTGATTACAGATACTATCTCACGGATAAAAAGATAAAGTTGACGCTTTGCCGTGACGGCAAAAGCTTTGAAGTGAAGATAAAAAAAGATACCTATGAGGATATCGGACTTGAATTTGAGACGCCTCTGATGGATAAAAAACATTCCTGTCGTAACAAATGTATCTTCTGCTTTATCGATCAGCTGCCCGATGGCTTGCGCGAGTCACTGTATTTCAAGGACGACGATTCAAGGCTTTCGTTTTTGCACGGAAATTATATCACACTTACAAACCTTACGGATGCCGACGTCGACCGCATCATAAAGATGCACCTGTCTCCGATAAATATTTCCGTCCACACGACAAACCCGGAGCTTCGCTGTATGATGATGAACAATCGCTTCGCGGGACAGTCGCTTCGATACCTTGACAGACTGCGCGATGGCGGAGCGAGCCTTAACGCGCAGATAGTCCTGTGCCGCGGAATAAATGATGGCGACGAGCTTATGCGTACGCTGAACGACCTTGCAAAATACTACCCC
>CAYYND010000088.1:0-5372 GCA_964472845.1 uncultured Lachnospiraceae bacterium
CAACACCGTATGCGGATCGTTTGCCCGACGCATATCCGCGGGTGGCACGGGGCGATAGCCTCGGAGCTTTGCGGCGACGCAAAGCAAAGATAGATGACCGTTCTCGACAGAACCCGGCTTACAGATAAGGTCAAAAAGACTGTTGCAACCTTGCATTTCGCGGTTTGTGACAGCCTTTTTGCTTTAATTTGAATTTGACAGGATGCGCCTGTATCTGCTTTATATATTCCATAAAATATTTGTGTCGCCTTTGGCGGCGGAACGGAGATCACTATGGCAAATCATATTCTTCACACCGCAAGCTTTCCGTCATCGGACGGGAAAAACACGGTTGCCTGTTATTTTTACGAGCCGACCGATACAGAGATCAAGGGTATTGTTCAGCTCTCGCACGGTATGTGCGAATACGTTCAAAGATATGCGCACGTTGCCGAGTTCTTCTGCGAGAGCGGCTATGTCTTTTGCGGAAACGATCATCTCGGTCACGGAAACACCGCCGCAAATTCCGAGGAGCTCGGATATATCGGACGCGGCGGCGTCGATCACATAGTGGATGATCTTCACAAGACCACACAGCTTGCAAAGGAGCGCTATCCCGGCAAGCCCTTGGTGCTTTTCGGTCACAGTATGGGCTCGTTTATGGCGAGGATATATCTTACGAGATACGGCGACGAACTTGCGGGCGCGATCATCTGCGGAACGGGCGGACCCGAGTCCCCTGCATCGGCGGGCAAGCTTATGGCGTCGGCGGCGATGCTGTTCCGTAACGATCATCATCGCTCGAGATTTATTAACAAGGTGGCATTCTCGGGCTACAACAAGCGTTTCAAAGAGGACGGCTCGGAGAGCGCCTGGGTAACGGGTGACCGCGAGGTCGTTAAAAAATATGATGCCGATCCTTTGTGCAATTTCAAATTTACACTCAGAGGCTATTATAACCTTTTTGATGCGCTCGAGCGCGTTTCAAGCAAAAAATGGGCACATCTTGTGCCGAAGGAGCTTCCGTTGTTTGTTGTTTCGGGCAAGCTCGACCCCGTGGGAAACTACGGCAGGGGCGTCGAGACCGTCTATGAGCGTCTTAAGGCTGCGGGGGTGCGTTCGATCAAGCTCAAGCTGTACGACAACGCGCGCCACGAGCCGCATAACGAGGTCGAGGATGTAAGACGGGAGTTTCTGTCCGACATTCTCGGGTTTGTTGCCGAGGTCTGCGGCAAAAACGCTTGACCTTGTCGATATATATGTAAAAATAAAAACGCCGTCCCATCGCTAAAGGTGGGACGGTATTTTTTTGTATGTTCGGCTTGAGTGTAGGTCAAGTGTGAGGCAATTATTTTATTGCTTCTCTGAGCTTGACGATGTTTTCCTCAAAGCTTCCGGTCTTTGCATAAATGCTCGATGTACCCGCTACAAAGATGTTAGCACCTGCCTCGCTCATCTTCTTTGCGTTTTCAAAGCTTACGTTGCCGTCACATTCGATCTCAACGTGACCGTAGCCGTTCTCGTCAAGCATCTTGCGCAGACGTCTGATCTTGTCGAGCGTCTGGGGAACGAGCTTCTGACCCGCAAATCCGGGATTTACGGTCATAACGAGGATGGCGTCAAGGTCGGGGAGCAGATCCTCAAGCACGGAAAGAGGTGTGCCGGGGTTGAGCGCGAGCATGGTCTTTGCGCCTCTCTTGTGGATGTTCGAAAGAAGTGCCTGAATGTGAGTGCAGGACTCGTAATGAACGCTTACGTAGTCGCCCTCTTTGAGCTCGAACCAATCGAGCTTGAGCTCGGGGGACTGTATCATAAGATGGATGTCGAGAGGAATGTTCGTAGCGGCGTGGAGTTTCTTTACGAAATCGGTTCCGAGCGTGTAGTTCTGTACGAACACGCCGTCCATAATATCTATGTGAAGATATTCGATGCCGTGAGCTTCAAGCGCTTTGAGTTCGTCTCCAAGGTGTAAAAAATCCGCGCACATAAGCGAGGGGGATATCTGTTTTTTCAAGGTTGACATAAGCTTCTCCTTAAGTGTTATTAGTTTGATATTATTTTATCACACTCCCGTTCCTTTGTCAATAGCAAAGTGACATACAAGGGGTGAAAACACGGCGGAGAATATTAATTAACCCCAAAATCCGCTGTTTTTTGCTACTTAACATTATTAACAATTGCTATTGACAACCTTGCCGCTTGGTGATATCATAATATGCGAAATATCCCTTGATATCGTAAAAGCGGTTTTCTGCCTATATCGAAAAGGATAAGGCTTTTACGAATAATATATTATAATGTAGGGAACAATGAAAGGAAAAAACAATGACAGTATTATTCTGCATCGCCTCGGCGCTTGCCGCGGGAATGCTTATGTCAAGACCCGCAAAGCTCTTAAAGCTTCCTGCGGTAACGGGCTACCTCATAGCGGGTGTGCTCATAGGGCCTTACTGCCTCGGCGCACTTGGTATAGAGGGACTCGGATTCGTATCAATGGAGTCGGTCGAAGCACTCGGAATACTCTCCGAGATCGCGCTCGGATTTATAGCATTTTCAATAGGAAATGAGTTCAGACTCTCTCAGCTTAAGCAAACGGGAAAGCAAGCCACGGTAATAGCATTTGTTCAGGCGCTTATGGCAACTATTTTTGTTGACGCGGCGCTTATAGTTTTGCATTTTATTCTCGGCGACAAATTTCCGCTTTCGACCGCGATCGTGCTCGGCGCCATCGCAACCGCAACCGCACCGGCGGCGACGCTGATGGTAGTGCGTCAGTACAAGGCGAAGGGGAAATTGACGGATATCCTGCTTCCCGTCGTGGCGCTTGATGACGCGGTGGGACTTGTCGTGTTCGCTATATCGATAGGCATCGCAAAAGCCTTCAAGAGCGGATCGATAGGCATAGTTTCCGTACTTGTTGAGCCCTTGGTAGAGGTCGTCGGATCTCTTTTACTCGGAACCTTGGTTGGCATAGTTTTCACATATACAGAAAAGCTCTTCCATTCAAACAGTAAACGTTTGACGATTTCGATCACGTTCGTTCTGCTGACCGTTGCGCTCTCAAAGCTTGATTTCACAGTGGCGGGCGTTCACGTCGGTTTTTCATCGCTCCTTACTTGTATGATGCTCGGCTCTGTGTTCTGCAACATCTGCGACAATTCCGCAGAACTTATGGAGCGTGTCGACAAATGGACTATGCCTCTGCTCGTTCTCTTTTTCGTCCTCAGCGGCGCAGAGCTTGAACTTTCGGTGTTCGCGCAGGGATTTGTAGTCGTGGTCGGTATAGTTTACATAATCTTCCGCTCGGCGGGCAAGATCTTCGGCTCATTCGTATCGGCTAAGGCAACAAAATGCGACCCGAATATTCAGAAATATCTCGGTATCACCCTGCTTCCCCAGGCGGGCGTGTCTCTCGGAATGACAGTAACGGCTATGGCTGAGCTTGGCGGTGACGAGGGTATTATTATCAGAAATATTGTTCTTTTCTCCGTGCTCGTTTATGAGCTCGTCGGCCCCCTTCTTACAAGGATAGCACTGACAAAGGCGGGCGATATAGTTCCGAAAGCTTCACCGAAGGCTTAAAATAGAGTTCAAAATATAGACCTGTCTACTCAAGCAACAACTTTCGTTAAATTGCCGAAAGTTTTCGCCCGCCTTTTTCAAAAGGCGGCGCAGGCAAGGGCGCGTAGCCCTTGTCGCCGTCCGCAGACGGCGAAATCTCTCTACGGCGCTTTCTTTTTGCCGTTTTACAATTTGGTACAAATTTTAAAACTATTTCATTTGCGCCTACTTGGTCAAAGAAAAAGCGGAGTTTGGATTGTGTACAATTTGATAGTTGATATGCTTTTTGTCGACAACCTGAAAACAGCCATTTTGTGTGAATATTTGGGCAAAATTGCAGAAAAAATCGCACATATCTATTGATAAATGCGGAAATATATGGTACAATATTATTGTGCGTGAAAAAGCTTGTTTCCGCGCGGAAATATATGGTACAATATTATTGTGCGTGAAAAAGCTTGTTTCCGCGCGGAAATATATGGTACAATAATAGTACTGTGCGGAGTCATATCGGCACGCATACCGTTCACACAAGTTATTATTTTTTGAAAGGCGGATATAAAAATGACCTACAACAAGAAGAATATCGAAGATATTGATGTTGCCGGCAAGAAGGTACTTGTACGTTGCGACTTCAATGTTCCCCTCAAAGACGGTGTTATCACCAGCGACAAGAGAATTGTCGAAGCGCTTCCCACGATCAAATACCTTATGTCTAAGGGTTGCAAGATCGTCCTTTGCTCGCATATGGGTAAGCCCAAGGGCGAAGTTATTCCCAAGTATTCGCTCGCTCCCGTTGCCGCTCGCCTCAGCGAGCTCCTCGGAGTGAATGTAACTCTTGCATCCGATACGATCGGCCCCGATGCCAAGGCAAAGGCTGCCGCTCTTAAGGAAGGCGAGATCCTTCTCCTTGAAAATACTCGTTTTGACAAGAGAGAAGAGAAGAACGATCCTGAATTTGCAAAAGAGCTCGCTTCTATGGCTGAGATCTATGTAAGCGACGCTTTCGGCGCAGTTCACAGAGCACACGCATCAACCGCAGGCGCGGCTGATTATCTTCCCGCTGTTTGCGGCTACCTTATCCAGAAAGAGATCGGCGTTATGGGCAAGGCTCTTACCGATCCCGCACGTCCTTTCGTTGCTATTCTCGGCGGTGCTAAGGTCTCCGACAAGCTCAATGTTATCAATAACCTTCTTACAAAGGTAGATACCCTTATCATCGGCGGCGGTATGGCTTATACATTCCTCGCGGCTAAGGGCTATGAGATCGGAACATCCCTTTTTGATGCTGAAAAGCTTGATTACTGCCGTGAGATGCTCGCTCTTGCAGAGAAGAACGGCGTAAAGCTCCTTCTCCCCATCGATACGGTCGTTGCTAAGGAATTTCCCAACCCCATTGATGCTGAGATCGAGGTCAAGACGGTTGACTCCGACAAGATCCCCGCAGATATGATGGGACTTGACATCGGCGAAAAGACCAGAGCACTCTTCGCAGACGCTGTAAAGAATGCTAAGACGGTAGTTTGGAACGGTCCTATGGGCGTATTTGAGAACCCCACGCTTGCTAAGGGTACGATCGCAGTAGCAAAGGCACTTGCCGAATCCGAGGCTATTACAATAGTCGGCGGCGGTGACTCCGCGGCAGCTTGCGAGCAGCTCGGCTTTGCTTCCAAGATCACACACATTTCCACAGGCGGCGGCGCATCTCTCGAGTTCCTTGAGGGTAAGGAGCTTCCCGGTATAGCTTGCCTTCTCGATAAGTGATCGGATAAAAAACACATAATATAATTACAAAGGAATTGATATAATGAATACAGCAAAAAGACGTACAG
>CAYYND010000089.1:0-5349 GCA_964472845.1 uncultured Lachnospiraceae bacterium
ATACGTCTCTTTTGGATATACGACCTCTTCTCGGCACTGTACTTCCCTCCTTCATCAATATTAAATGATCTCATAGGTACTCGAAAGCATTTCTTTCGTAAGCGACTCGCTGACGGTCGGTACATAAACATTAAAACTGTACTTAAACATCAAACGGTCAAACGTTTTTATGCTGTCTACCCATTTGTGTCCGCGATCACGGACATTTTTACGGATAATTTCCGATTTTCTCAACAAAAAATAATTACTCAAACTTAATTACTTTTTCTTAGGACGCTTTGCGCCGTACTTGGAACGGCTCTGCAAACGGTTTGCAACACCCTGAGCATCAAGTGTGCCGCGGATGATATGGTAACGTACACCGGGCAGGTCACGTACTCTTCCGCCTCTGATGAGGACTACCGAGTGTTCCTGAAGGTTATGTCCGATACCTGGAATATAAACTGTTGCTTCAAGACCGTTTGTAAGTCTTACTCTCGCGATCTTACGCTGTGCAGAGTTAGGCTTCTTAGGGGTTGTTGTGGAAACCTTTGTGCAAACGCCTCTTTTCTGAGGTGAGCTCTGATCCGTAGGTGCATTGTTGATGGTGTTGAAGCCCTTCTGAAGCACCGGAGCTTTGGACTTATAAGTTTTGTCGTGACGACCCTGTCTTACAAGCTGGTTAAATGTTGGCATTCTTGTTCTTCCTCCTTCTTTGAGATTTAAGTGTTTTAATGTTTATATACGAATACGCAAAAGCAATATTTGCAATTGCATAAAAGTATCATTTTTTACGCATTATTCCTTTGTGCATAATACGCTATATTATATCATTATTCCTCCGATTTGTCAATACGCATAGTTTTTAAGTAAAAATTTCTCCGTTTTGCACAAATCAAGGCTTTTTGTTTTATCGATTTTGTAAAAATGCGCAAGTTCAGAAGTCCGCAAAAAAGCTTAAAAGCCCGTTTAACTTTTCAAAAGAGCTTTCTCGTCAATATACAGATCCGCCGTCTAACTTTTTGCACACTTCAAACGGAAGCATACGCTCAAAGTCTTTACCTTTTGCGGATGCTTCCGATGAATAATTATAATATTTTGTGATTATTTATGCGGCATTACTCGGGGTCGGATACCGTCTCAACGTCGTTTGATTTGACACCGACATTGTGGTAAATACCCAGACCCGTACCTGCGGGAATGAGCTTACCGAGTATGACGTTCTCTTTAAGACCAAGAAGGTTATCGACCTTACCCTTAATAGCTGCTTCTGTGAGTACCTTGGTGGTCTCCTGGAAGGAAGCTGCCGAGAGGAAGGATTCGGTCTGAAGAGCCGCCTTCGTGATACCGAGAAGAACGGGGCTTCCTTCGACGAATTCAAGATCCCGTTCACCGGCATCCATTCTCGCCTGGATAGCTCTGTTTTCATCCTCGAACGCAGTGACCTCGACGATGGTACCCGTAAGAAGCTCGGAAGAACCGGGATTCTCGATCCTTATCTTTCTTGTCATCTGACGTGCAATGATCTCGATATGCTTGTCGTTGATATCAACAGACTGCGAACGGTAGACTCTCTGTACTTCCTTTATGATATACTCATATACCGCGTCAATGCCGCTTATGCGCATAATATCCGCAGGATTCTTGGAGCCTTCTGTGAGAGCCTGACCTCTTTCAACATAATCTCCGTCGGCAACACTGAGCTTCATACCGTAAGGTACATTATATTTCTTTTCCTCGCTTCCGTCATCGGGAGTGACCGTGATAACGTGAACACTCGTAGTCTCTCCGAAGCCGATGGAAGCACGTCCGGTTACTTCGGAAATGATGGCGGTCTTCTTGGGGGGTCTTGCTTCAAAGATCTCTTCAACTCTGGGAAGACCCTGAGTAATATCAGATCCTGCTACACCGCCCGAGTGGAAGGTACGCATCGTAAGCTGAGTACCGGGTTCACCGATGGACTGCGCCGCGATAACGCCGACGGCTTCGCCGACATTGACCATATTGCCCGATGCCAAGTCGGAACCGTAGCAATGCGCGCATATACCGTGTCTCGAATGGCAGGTGAGTATGGAGCGAATGTACACCTTCTCGATGCCTGCATCAAGTATCTTCTTGATCTCGCTGTCGCCGAGAAGTACGTCGTCCTCAACAAGCACCTCTCCCGTACGGGGATCGATAACGGCGCCCATGGTATAACGTCCGTTGAGTCTCTCCTTGAGCTCCTCTACAACGTCCTTGCCCTCTGTGATAGTGCTTACCCAAATACCTCTTGTGGTATCGCACTTTTCTTCCCTGATTATGACCTCCTGCGATACGTCAACAAGACGTCTTGTGAGGTATCCTGAGTCTGCCGTACGGAGAGCCGTGTCGGAAAGTGATTTACGAGAACCTCTTGCACCGATAAAGTACTCGAGGATGTTAAGACCTTCACGGAAGTTTGACTTGATCGGGATCTCCATCGTACGTCCGTTTGTGGCAAACATAAGTCCGCGCATACCCGCAAGCTGTCTCATCTGAGCGATAGATCCGCGGGCTCCCGAATCAGACATTATCTTGATCGGGTTGAATTGGTCAAAGCCTCTCTGAAGTGCGGCGGTAACATTGTTCGTCGTATCCTCCCAGACCTTTATGACGGAGGTGTATCTCTCTTCTTCGGAAAGTTCACCTTCGTTGTAATAAGCCGAGATCTCATCGACCTGTGCCTGAGCAGAGGCAATGAGCTCCTTCTTTTCGGGCGGGATGGTCATATCGTATACGGATATAGAGATCGCCGCGCGAGTGGAGTACTTGTAGCCGATCTGCTTGATGTAGTCAAGAACGGTAGCCGTACAAGCCGAGCCGTGCGTCTTTATACATCTGTCAACTATCTGACCGAGCTTCTTCTTTGTCGTAACGAAGGCAATTTCAAGATCAAAGAGCTTATCGGGATCGCTTCTGTCAACGAATCCGAGATCCTGAGGAAGGGGCTCGTTGAAGATAAGACGTCCGAGAGTAACGCTCTTGTCATTCTTCATAACTCTTGTTATCTTATTTCCGTTTTCGTCTTCGACCGTCTCAACACCAATGAGCTTGGTCTGATCCTTGCCGTCGATAAGCTTTGTATATCTTACGGCGATAGGAGCGTGAAGTCCGAGCTCGCCGTTAGCGTAAGCCATAATAGCCTCGTCGTAGTTACGGAAGATCTTGCCCTCGCCGGGTTCTCCGTACTTGACTGTTGTAAGGTAATAAGAACCGAGAACCATATCCTGTGAAGGAACGGTAACGGCGCGTCCGTCGGCGGGCTTAAGAAGGTTGTTAGCCGAGAGCATAAGGAATCTTGCCTCTGCCTGTGCCTCAACCGAAAGAGGAACGTGGACCGGCATCTGGTCACCGTCGAAGTCGGCATTGAACGCAGTACATACGAGCGGGTGCAGCTTGATGGCACGACCCTCAACGAGTACGGGCTCGAACGCCTGAATGGAAAGACGGTGCAATGTAGGCGCACGGTTAAGAAGCACGGGATGCTCCTTGATCACGTTTTCAAGTGCGTCCCAAACGTCGGGATGTACTCTGTCTATCTTTCTCTGAGCCTCTTTTACGTTTGACGCCTTGCCCGTCTCGGTCAGACGCTTAACCACGAAAGGCTTAAAGAGCTCAAGCGCCATCTCCTTGGGAAGACCGCACTGATAGATCTTAAGTGTAGGCCCTACGACGATAACGGAACGTCCCGAGTAGTCAACACGCTTACCGAGAAGGTTCTGACGGAAGCGTCCCTGCTTACCTCTGAGCATTTCGGAGAGCGATTTAAGAGGTCTGTTGTTCGGACCCGTTACGTGCTTTCCTCTTCTGCCGTTATCTATGAGTGCATCTACCGCTTCCTGAAGCATACGCTTCTCGTTTCTTATAACTATCTCGGGAGTATGGATAGCCATCATCTTGCGCAGACGTATATTTCTTGCAATGACTCTTCGATAGAGCTCGTTGAGGTCGGATGCCGCAAAACGTCCGCCGTCGAGCTGAGTCATGGGACGAATATCCGGGGGAATTACCGGAATAACGTCAAGTATCATCCATTCGAGCTTATTGCCAGATTTACGGAAGGACTCAACTACCTCAAGTCTCTTAATTATTCTTGTTTTCTTTTGTCCGGATGCCTTCGCAAGCTCGGATTTGAGATCTTCGGCAAGCTCCTCGATGTCGATTCCCTGAAGAAGCTCTTTTATCGCCTCAGCTCCCATACCTACTCGGAAGTCATTCTCATAGCTTTCTCTCGCGTTCTCGTATTCCTTTTCCGAAAGCACCTGTCCCTTATGGAAAGGAGTGATACCCGGATCAAGCACTACGTTCTCGGCAAAGTAAAGCACCTGCTCGAGCTGCTTTGGCGATATATCAAGCACAAGCGCCATTCTTGAAGGAATGGATTTGAGATACCAGATATGGGATACGGGCGCTGCCAGCTCGATGTGTCCCATACGCTCACGGCGAACCTTTTTAGAAGTTACTGCAACGCCGCATTTTTCGCATACACGAACATCCTTGCCTACCCCTGCGTGTGCATTTTTATATTTTCCGCATGCACAAACACCGTCCTTGGTAGGGCCAAATATTCTTTCACAGAACAATCCGCCGATCTCGGGCTTTAAAGTTCTGTAATTTATAGTCTCCGCCTTTGTTACCTCGCCGGAGGACCACGATCTTATCATTTCCGGAGATGCCAGACCTATCCTTATTGAACTGAATCCTTTTTGCTCCACAGCTGTTCTCCTCACTAAAATTTACAATTTTGTGCTTTGCCGTACAAGCCGTACCGTACGGCAAAGCCGTATATGGCTAAATTAGCCGTTAATTTGCAGATCAATTTAATATTTGCTTTGAATCAGACATCGTAGTCATCCGAATCAAAGCCGAAGAAATCGTCGTTCTTTTCCTCTTCTTCATAGACCTCGGTATCTTCATCAAGAGCGTCATCATCTATGCCGTCGCCGATTATCTCGCCGTCGGCGTCGCTGATTATATAAGACTCCTCGATATCATCCTCTGCTCTTTGACCGAGTGCGTTTTCGATAGCCGCAGCATCAGCCTGATTTGAGTATACGGGAGGCTCGTCTTCTACGCAAAGACTCGAAAGCTTGACCTCTTCGCCGTTATCGTCAAGCACCTTAACATCAAGCGCAAGTGCCTGAAGCTCTTTGATAAGGACCTTGAATGACTCGGGAATACCGGGTGTCGGGATGTTCTGACCCTTGATGATCGCTTCATATGCGCGTCTGCGTCCGTTAATATCGTCACTCTTAACAGTGAGGATCTCCTGGAGCGTATAAGCTGCGCCGTAAGCCTCGAGAGCCCAAACCTCCATCTCTCCGAAACGCTGACCGCCGAACTGAGCTT
>CAYYND010000090.1:0-3785 GCA_964472845.1 uncultured Lachnospiraceae bacterium
CAGTTTTCTATAACTGTTTCTTGAGTTTCGTTTACTCGTTGCTTTTCCGTTGTTTCAATGAATTTCAACTCGGAGAAAATTCCAAGCCTTTCGGCTTGTGTACGATTCGCGAAAGCGGATCTTTTTTGCTTTATAAGGGAATTTTCTTTACACATCTTCTAAAGCTTTGATATATATCGCCTCGGCGTCACAGAGTACTATCCTCTGATCGGCGGGAATGATAAATCCAAACGGATCCGGCATTGTAAGATAAACTCTCTTTATTTTTTCTTCGCTCTCCTCGGATAGCTCGGTTCCGTTCGGAGAAAATATTCTCATCTCGCTTTCGCCCGGAATGTGTGACGGCGTTATCATTATCCCGTAGATCTCGAGCTGACCGCATAAGTATCTCATCTCGGCTTCCGATGCGATCGGAAGCTCCTTGTCCCCGAGCATATAAACGTAAGCACCGCCGAGACGCAAGCCCTCATAGATCTCGCCGCAAAGCTTTTTCGAAGAGATCTTCTCGTCACAGCCCAATAAAAAAGCCCCCGCGTCTTCTCGGTAAATCGCCCTCGCTGTTGCGAGAGCTATTTTTTTTGCAAAAAACGCCCCACCGCATACCTCGTTGTTTTCTAATGATATCTTCATATGGCTCCCCCTGTTTTTTTGAATTATAGGTGACATATTCGTTTTTGCGTGACAGATAGCGAAAACGATATTTTATCCCTTGCTCCGTAGGAAGGCGAACTGCGTTCGCTCGCCAAAGCTTATGATATCTCCAAACGGGCGACCAAAGGTCGCCCCTACCGGGACAGAGAAAATTTCACGCCTCGGCGACGCAGACAAGAAACAGGCAAAAACGCCTCGTCGCAAGATCTCCTCTTACCTATATTATGCGTAAAGCCGCTATTTGCCCGTCCCGCGAACGGCATTTTCAGATGTTCTGCCGAAGACGCTCCTTTGGAGCCGAATGACACGCAAAATCAATGGTAATTGTGAACAAATTAATCGCGTTCGAATTGTAAAAACCGCCGAAATGCACCCGAATGCAAAATCTTTTTTTTGATATGCTTGACAAATTTTTAAAAATGTGCTAAACTTAAACTATCTCTAAGAACGGAGAAATAATCATTTTTATTTGAAAGGACAAATACTATGAAAAAAATACTTTCATTAGTTTTAGTTCTCTGCATGGCTCTTTCGGCGTTCGTGCTTCCCGCGTTCGCAGCTGAGGGAGATACAACTGCAACTCTGCCCCCCGCAGACGCAGATGCACTTCCCATTGCTACTGCAGATGATTTTCTTGGGATGGCAGCAACAGGCAACTATAAGCTCACAGCTGACATCACACTGACAGCTTCTTACGAAGGAGACTTTACAGGTACATTCGATGGACAGGGACACACTGTAACAACAAGTGTTCCTATGTTCAAGGATTTTGGCGGTACAGCTAAGAACTTTACCGTTAAGGGTGAGATCGCAGGTGCAGCAGCAGTTGCGGCTACTTCGACTTGCGCAGCAGCAGGTTCTAAGGTAGTATTCGAGAATATCGTCAATGATGCAAACGTTACGGCAACTGAACACGCAGCCGGTCTCGTTGCTGTGTTTGGCACAAATAGTGCAGATTACGGCGTATCGCTCGAAGTTACCAACTGTGTAAACAATGGTAATATAAGCGTAACCGGTGCGAAAGAGGTTGGCGGATTTATCGCTACGGCTTATTTTAACAAGGATAAGAATGTTACAACCGACGCAGGCGCAACCTTTACAAACTGCACAAACAACGGAAAGATCCTTTCAACAGGCGGATACACAGGTGGTCTCTTTGGCCGTCCTATGTATACGAAAGCCGGTGTTAAATTAGTTGGTTGTGTAAACAACGGTGAAGTTACAGGTTACAAGAATACGGGTGGACTTGTAGGTCACACCACAAACTCTTGCTTCTTTGCAAGTTATTGTGTAAACAACGGTGATGTAAAGAGTACTTGTCCGGGATCCGGATCTGACCGTTATGCCGGTGGTATCATCGCATATGCTCAGGGTATAAAGCTTGCTGATTACGCTGTAAGCAAGGGTGGCGTTGCTAACCATGTTGAATACTGCCTCAATACAGGTACTATCACAGGTAGAGCTAATACCGCAGGTATCGTGGCTCACTTTGGTGCAGATGGTGTGTACGGTCTTTCGACTGCTGAGTACTGCGTAAATATAGGTAACATAATCGCCGAGGACATTAACGCGACACAGTCGGGTAACGTGGCTGCAGGTATACTTGCGTACGGCTACGGCTCGGCCAACAATCAGTACCCTATTGTGAAAAATTGTATCACTACAGGTAATATAACAATGACATATACCGGCGACGAGGCTGCTCTTACAAAGCCCGGCACGGCAAGCTATTTTATGGGCTATGTCAACTCTGCTAATGCCGAAATTACCGGTAATATCGGTGTGGGAACAATCACACTTGGCTCGGATAAAGAGACCGCTTATGCTTTCGGCTGGAATAACAAGAACAGCTTTAAATCTCTTGCAGGCAACCAGCTTCCTAAGGATTGCGAATATGCTCTTACATACGAGAATGCAGTAGTAACCAAGACAGCTGACGCTAAGGAAGGCTACGCTTGGACAGAGGCTGACATTACAACTCTCACAAGCGGCGAGTATGTTTACAGCTTCAATAAGGGTTACAAGGCAGCAACCAAGGCTACTGAAGATGCTCTCTATATGACAATTGACGGAACGACCTTCGCTCCCACAACTGTTAAGGCAGCTGACGGCACTAACGTAATTGTTAAGTTGCCTGACGGAACATTTGAAAATGCTAAGGCAGGTTCATCTACACCTACACCCGCAACAGGCGATGATACACTCGTTATGATCGCTATGTTCGTAGTTGCAGCTCTGGCAGTTGTAGCTCTTCTCCCCAAAAAGAGAACAGAGAGATAAATAAAAAGATAAAAAACCGAGTGATCGGTCTTTGAGTCTTTGACTTATAATTAATATGGAGCCGACGTACATTTGTGCGCCGGCTCCTGTTTTATCGGTGGTAAACTCGGGAGGAGCAAGCCCCTCCCCTACGGGGTAAGTGATCGTTTTATCGGTATTCTTAAGATTCGTATTGACTATTTCGGATAAAATACGCATTCTGTCACGTACACATATCGTCACAAAATATGCCCCTGCGGATCCATAATCAAAGTTTTTTAACCTTGTAGATTTCCGTTTCGGCAATTCTTTTTCTTTATCTATTTTTATCTTTCATCACCTAATTCATTAAATCACAAATCGTCAGAGAAAACAATATCTATGCCGTATTTTCGGCTACGGGTCCTCTCTCCCAAGGTGAGAGTAAAAGGCGAGGCTTTACAAATTCACTCGGATATATTGCAAAAAATGATAAAGTATGCTATAATGAGCATGACGCATAAATACACAACCAACAAACACAGAGGTATACACCGATAGAAAGGAATCTGAAATGAAACACACCTTCAAGCACTTGACAAGACTTATAGCACTTTTGCTGATCACGGTCTTGGTTCTTACGTCGTGCAATATACCGAGCGACGACCCCGTGACGGACGATCCGACGAACAGCTCATCGGAATCCGTAACGAACGCCCCCTCGAGCGGCGATGATTCGCAAACTCGGGATGATCAAGACACAAACGAGCCGACAGGCACAACGGGCGGTCAAGACACAAACGAGCCGACAGGCACAACGGGCGGTCAAGACACAAACGAACCGACAGGCACAACGGGCGGTCAAGACACAAACGAGCCGACAGGCACAACGGGCG
>CAYYND010000090.1:3885-5290 GCA_964472845.1 uncultured Lachnospiraceae bacterium
GTCAAGACACGAACGAACCGACAGGCACAACGGGCGGTCAAGACACGAACGAACCGACTGACACAACGGACGATCAAGGCACGAGCGAGCCTGCGGCAAAATTCGATCCTTCGACGATCCCCGCATATTCGCCCGCGATCGCTCCCGACGGCTACATCGTTGTAAATAACAACGTCCCCTTCTTCAATATGAAGGACAGCAGCATCGATTACACAAAATGTCTCGAAAAATACGGCGCGCTTGACTCGCTCGGCAGATGCACCGAGGCTTTCGCCGTTCTCGGCAAGGCACTGCTTCCCACCACGGAAAGGGGAAACATCAGCTCTGTAAAGCCGACCGGTTGGCAGAGCGTTACATACCCCGAAACGAACAATCAGAGCCTCTATAACCGCTCGCATCTTATTGCATGGTCACTGACGGGCGAGGATGCAAACGTCAACAACCTTGTCACAGGCACGACATATATGAATCAGCACACGATGCAGATATTTGAGAGCCAGCTTCTTTCCTACGTAAAGGGCAACGACACGCACGTAGTGTACCGCGTCACGCCCATATTTGAGGGTAACAATCTCGTTTGCTCCGGCGTGCTTATGGAAGCAAGATCCGTTGAGGACAACGGCGAGGATATTATGTTTTGCGTTTACGCCTACAATGTACAGAATGGTATCATCATAGACTACGCAACGGGCGAGAGCCGCCGCGAAAAGACCGACGAGGGCGGCGACGGCGCGACGAGCTTTGACGGTACGATCTACGACTTCTCGGGCTTCGATGCAAGCACGGGCAAGGAAGACACGTACGTTAACAGAAACGGCAGTGACGGCTGGACTCTTACGGGCGCGCGCATCGACAAGCAAGAGTGGATCGGAGCGAACACTCCGCAGATAATTCTCAACGGCAAAACGAGCAACCTCGGCTCACTTACCTCTGCGACCCTCAAGGGCGGCATTTCTGAGCTTTATCTCAACTACGGTAACACGTTCAAGGATACCAAGATCGGCTTCACGGTAAGCATCATAAAGGACGGTAATACGGTCGCGAGCAAGACGGTCTCGGACTCCTCCGCAGAGCAGAGCAAAAAATATGAGCTCCATTGGGTGCTCGACTCTAAGATCGATGGCGATTTCGTGATAAAGATAGTAAACGACGCACCGTCGAACAATTCGCAAAGCAATAAGGACAGACTTTCCGTCTGGAATCTCGGTTGGAAGTGACGACCGCGCACATTTTTATCCTTGTTCCGGGCGTTTGAGGCAACCTTGGGCAAAAAATCTTGAAATTTACTTGACAAAACGCCGAAAATAAGGTATCATATAGATGACCATATCGGACGGTCGCGCGGTATTGCGCCGAAAGGTATTACCGTGAGGAAAGTCCGGGCTTCACAGGGCAGGATAACGGA
>CAYYND010000091.1:0-5273 GCA_964472845.1 uncultured Lachnospiraceae bacterium
TAAGAGCCGCGGAAATGGTCTCGCCTTCCGCCTTCGCCTTGTAATACTTGTTGGACTGAGCAACCTTTGAGTCGCCGTAGGTGTGATCCTTGCTGAAAAGAGGAAGCCCGTCCGCGGTGCAAAGATCCACCGTCGCATTATTGAATTCAACAGACTTCTCACCGCCGTTGATGATCGCCGCCTCGGCTATCATATTTCTTGTGCGGTAGTATGAACGAACAAAGCTCTTTACAAGTCTGCGCCCGTCAGCCGCTATGCCGTAGCCCGCATCCTCGAGCATATTCGCCGAGATGCCGAACTCACCCATAAACTGAATGTGCTCGACCACCTTGCGCGCCTTCTCCTCCGCCGTAAGCGACTCCGCACCCTCGCCCTCGGCAGTCGCGCGGAACACGCCGAGATCTGTGTGATTTACGAGCGTTTCTGCATATTTCTGAGAGTCCTCAACGTTGAAAAGCGCGTCGCAGATGCCGCCCTCGGCGCTCATTCTGTCATTTTCGTGCTCAATAAGTATTCTCACGGAAGATTCGACAAGATCGTTCTGATCCTCGATTCCGGATGATGTGTTTTTTGTGTAGATAATAGTTGCCATAATTTTTCTTTTCCTTTCTTTTTCGTTTTGAATTGAATTTGTTAAACGGTTTCTTCGCCGCCCGAATGTATCCGTTTCCAGAGCCTTTCAAGCTCTGCATCGGAAATGCTGTACCCGAGTGCTATTCGCGCGGCTCGCTTTTCGCTCTCGCTCATGATCCTTTCGGAGATCTCGCTCTGCCCCACGATCGAGGTAAGATGCGAGGTCTGCGCCCTCTGCTCGCGTCGGCGATCGGCATCCAACCGATACCTGACGATCTCATCGCCGTTTGAAGCGTAGTAGGCCTCCTGCGGAGTAAGTCCCTGCGCCCTGAGCGCACGGTAACGCGCATATTTCGGCAGATCCTCAAGCCGCTCCGTACCGTAAAGCTCCGGAAAGGCGGAAATAAGCTCAAACAAGTCGCCGTGCAAGTCCCCGACATCCCCCGACACGGGCACGCTCGGCGCACTGTAAGCCGCTCTCTCCTCTTCCTTAGATCTTTCGGTAACCGTATCCGTTCTCCCGTTGCCGTCCTCCGCGCGTTCGGCGTCCGAAGGCTCGATATCCCCCACGGACGGTGCCTCGGATGCCTCAGGCTCTTCGGACGCTTTGGACACTTCGGATGCTTCGGATGCTTCGGATGCTTCGGATGCTTCGGGTGCTTCGGTCATCTCGGCTTCGGTTGATGCCTCGACCTCGGATTCATCCTGCGACGTAGCTTTCGCTTGCGCTTGGGCTTTTATCGCATCAAGCTCTTTTTCCTGTGTCCCTTTTGTCAGCTCCTCGCCCTTCATAAAGCTTCACCGTCCTTTGGCGCGCCCGTTTCAAATACCGCCGCAAGACTGTGCGCATCCGGATAACCGAGCGCTTCAAGCCTTGCCCAGCAGAGCCGTCTCGCCATATCGCTGTCGGGATCGCCGAAAAGCCCCTCCTTGTAATACGAAAGCGTTGCCTCGCGCAGGCTTTCGGTGTCCTGAGAATCCGACGGAAGCGACTTGTCAGCCGAGAACATATAGCCGTCGTCGTACTTCCATTCGCCGCTCACCTCATCGTAAACGATAAAATCATATCTTGAGAACTCGATGCCGTGCCTTGATCCGAACACATCGGTATATCCGAGCGGTATTCTTTCGTCACAAAAGGCAAGATAAAGTCCGAAGATTATCTTGTCAAGCTCGGCGTAGAGCGCATTTTTCATCACGCGCCTTGAGCGAAGCCTTCCCGCACTCTGTGAGACCTTAAGCGCGATCGCGTAACCGCTCGTCGCACTGCTGTCGCTGTCGCCCGTGTAGCTGTCGGTAATTCCAAGCAAACGGCGCGCGTGCGCGTAGAGCCTGTCGCTCTGCTCGATATCCTGCTTGATGTCGGGAGTCGTGTCTATGATGCCGAATTTTGATGCCGTGTCCGACGGATCAATATGTATCACCTCTCCGAATACGGAATTCGTGGGCGTGATCCTGCAATCGTCGGGCATATACGGCATAACCGCGGAACGAATGAGCTTTTGATATATTCTGGACTCTATTCGGTTTATGGCGTCCTGCTGAGTGGATATTATGCGGCAGTCGCTCTGTCCGAAAAGAGACATAGGCTTTGAAACATTCCGCCTTACCGCTATGGGGAAGACACGGGGAAGATAGTACGCAAGCTTTCCTTTCGGAAGCGCCTTGCCCGCGGCTTCGCCGCCGTCAAGCTCCTCGTGCGTCACGACGTTTCCGTCGCTGTCTCGGCGCGCGTAGTAATTTTCCTCGTCGGAAAGCTCGGTGTCTCCCGTAAAAACATATCGCGAGACCTCGCCGCGGTCATTTTTCCAATAGCAGATAACGACCTGAGGAGCATCCTCGGCAGGGCTTACGCGGACCTTCACTCCGAAGGTCTTTTCGATATCCTCGGGGCTCCTTGAGGCGACGATAAAGCAGTAATTCATACGCTCTATCTCGGTCACACCGGGCTCGGGAATAAAGCTTTCGGGACTTATGCAGCTTATGACAGGGCAGCCGCGTTCGCCGTCCCATTCGCAAAGGAATACACTGCCGCCGAGAACGTAGGTGTATCTTTCGTCGATGTCGTTGAGCTTCTCCATATCGAGGCTGTCGCGCAGATCGCGGCAGAGCTGTTCGATGGCAAGCGCGTATTTTTCTCTTTCGCCGTCGCGACGGCACGGCGTGACTCTCGGCATCGGAATGTCGGTAGACACCTCGCTTTCGATGAGCTCATAGGTGATGTTTCTGACCACGGGAGTGTTTTTTGCACCGTTTGATACTCTTCCTGTTGTGTATTGAGCACGGTGATGTTCAAAGGCGTCGAGCTCCGCCGACGCTTTTTGACGCGCGTCATTGTAAAGGTCTTTAAAGAATTTTATTCTTTCGGTAGATGGTTTCATTTTTTCGTTCTTCCTTTCTTTTTGATTGTTTTTTGATTATTTTTTTTCACTCAACAGGCTTTTAGTTCATTTCTTGTCGATCGACTATTTTTCTGTAACTTTCCTGTCACTCGACTATTTTTCTGTCATTTTCTTGCCGAGTAGCAAGAAATAGACAAAAAACACACGGCAAGAAACGAACAAAAAAACCGCCGAGCAATAAAAAGTAAGATAAAAACCGCTCGCGTCTTCGGTAAGACGCCTACCCCCACAAGCTCCTTATCCTCTCCCGTCCCTTCGCATCTGCCGAATAATAATCCTGCCACATATCCTCGCTCCAGCCCTGACCGAAGCTTCCTTCCAAAGCCTCGCCGCCGCGGCTCTCGCGGAAAAATGAAGCAAAATACCGAAGCGCATCGGGCGCGTGCGTCAACTCGTGCGGCTGAGTGCATATGTCGCTCGGACGGTGCCGATCTATCATAAGCTGCGGCAAACAACGGATAAGCTCTCCGCACGTACGGAAGATCCGAAGCCTCGGCAAACCGTCCTCCCTTATCTTCAACAGCTCCTTGAGCCAAAGCCAACCGGCTTCCCTGTCATTGGAACACTTCGTAAGCCGCAAGCCCGAATCGGCAAAAATGTGCGCCTTGCTGCGCCCCGTCTCCTGCGATCGGCTCCAAAGATCCGGCGGTGCCGCCGTGCGAAGTATGCGCTCGCCCTTCCCCGTCGCCGCATTTATCGCCCGCGCCGCCTCGGAAATGATGATATCCGACCCGCACAGCTCGCGATAAACGTAAAAATTCGGCACACTTTCGTTATCGACCGCCACCCAAAGGCAGGCAAGCCTGTCAAGCCCGTAGTCGATGGCACGGTAACGCTTCCAATCGTCCGGGATCGGAAACTCGGGGCAGGTGTGCGTACCGTACTCAAATTCCGCAAAATATCGCCCCTCGACTATGTTCCAATCCCCTTCAAGCAAGGCTCGCCGCTCGCGTTCGGGCAGATTTTGCAGTCTTTTTACGTAATCGGGATCATTCCTCATCAAAAACGTATTGTCCTGAACCCTTGCGGGAATGAATATCCTTGTCCCGTGCTCGGTCGGGATGACCTCTCCGATCGCGCCGACATCCAAGAACCGCGCGCGTACCCACGAATGACCCACTCCGCCCGGGTTGGTCGTAGATTTTACGCGCTTTGGAACACCGTTCGCGCCTCTGACTCGCGAGAGCATATAAAGGTATTGATACTCCGTAAAATGCGTCAGCTCGTCAAAACGTATAACATCGTATTCCGCCGACTGATACTTGATAACGTCGCTCTCATATTCACAGCTTCCGAATTCTATCATAGAACCGTTGCGGAACAAATAAATATGAAGCCTTGTGTTGTACTCGCAGATGCTTGTCGGATACAGTTCTCTTGATGAACGGATGAGCGAGCGTTCAAGCTCGGGATAGGTGCGGCGCAGTATCAACTGCTTTGATGCGGGATATCGCACCGCAAAGATGAGCGCATCGATAAGCTGCGCATATGACTTTCCGCCGCCCGCCGCGCCGCCGTAGAGCACCTCGTCACAGGCAGACTCGCAAAATAACCTCTGCTTCCTCGTGAGCTTTATATTCATTGAATTCATCGAATTCATCGAATTAATTGAATTAATTGAATTGATTGAATTAATTGAATTCATTGAGTTAACCGTCTCCATCGTCCTCACCCTCAAAGCTTACGGTTATTTTGAAGCCGCTCGCGCCGTCAGTGTTATCCGGGCGCGCTCTCCGTTCGTCAAGGTAAAATTTTGCCGCGGTAGGAGAAATGCGCCCGTCAAGCACACCTTGAAGTATCAGCTGACGCTGACATTCAAGTGCTTCGGCATAGGCACGTGCGAATTCCGCGTGCTCCCCTCGCCACCTCTCAATATCCGATATAAGCACGCCGCATCGGCGCGCAAATTCGGCAAATGAGGGGAGCGGCGTGCCGCTTGCGGTGTTTGAGCCGCCGACAGCGCGCGTGCTTTTTATATTTCTAGCCGCCGTGTTTTCGTTGTTTGCCGCATCCGCGGCAAAGTCACAGGATCCGTTGAAGTATCTGACAAGATCCGCGGCGTATTCATTTTTATATCTCGCCATATCCAACTTACGGCGCTCCTTTCGTTTTTGATAATTTAGATTTTTAAGATTTTGTCGCCTTTCTTTTAACGTTTTTGCCCACCGCGACGGCGAGCACACCGTCTTTCTTTTAAAGTGTCGCCCGCCTTTTCAAAGGCGGCGCAGTCGAGGGCGCGCAGCCCTCGTCGCCGCCCGCAGGCGGCGAAACCCTCGACGGCGTTTTCTTTTTTAAAGT
>CAYYND010000092.1:0-5223 GCA_964472845.1 uncultured Lachnospiraceae bacterium
CGAATATTCAAGAAAGCCCTCAAGCTTTGACGGATCCTTCCTGTACTCTGTGCCTTAAGATCAAGATACAGACCTATGATATTGAGCGCGTTCAGAAGCTGACGCTTGTATTCGTGAAGTCGCTTTATCTGAACGTCAAAGATGGAATGCGTGTTAAGAGACACGCCTGTCTTTTTCCTGATATACTCGGCAAAATCCTCCTTGTTCCGATGCTTTATTACGCGAAGCCGTTCAAGCACCGAGGGATCATCCGAATATTCAAGAAAGCCCTCAAGCTTTGACGGATCCTTCCTGTACTCTGTGCCTATACATTCATCAAGCAACGAGGCAAGTCTCGGATTTGAATAGCAGAGCCAGCGTCTGTGCGCTATTCCGTTGGTAACATTGGTAAATCTGTCGGGATACATACGGTAGAAATCAAGGAAGGTATCCTGCTTGAGTATCTCCGAATGAAGCTTGGATACACCGTTTACGCGATGCGAGCCGACGACCGAAAGATTAGCCATCCTTACCTGCCCGTATCCGATGATACTCATCTTTGAAATCCGCGCCCAATTTCCGGGAAATCTTTGCCAAGCCTCTTTGCAGAACCGCTCGTTTATCTCCTTGACGATGGTGTATATTCTCGGCAAGCGGAAGCGAAAAAGATCCTCCGACCACGTTTCAAGTGCCTCCGGCATTACCGTATGATTCGTATACGACACCGTCCGTGTCACAAGTCCCCAAGCCTTTTCCCAAGAAAAATGGTAATCGTCGATAAATATCCTCATAAGCTCCGGAATACAGAGCGCGGGATGCGTGTCATTTATATGGATAGCCACCTTATCCGCAAAGCCGTCAAGCGTTCCGTAGACCGCAAGATGGTCCCTTATGATGCTCTGACAGGATGCAGAAACAAGAAAATACTGCTGAGTAAGGCGCAACAGCTTGCCCTCGGTATGATTATCCGATGGATACAGCACCTTTGAAATGATCTCGGCATTATTGCTCTCTTCAAGTGCCCTCGTATACTGCCCCTGAGTAAAAAGTCCCATATTAATGCTCTCCGTGCTCCTCGCACGCCAAAGCCTCAGTTGGCTGACCGCCTCGGAATCCCCTCCCGATATCATCATATCGTAAGGAACCGCCTCGACCACCTCGCAGTTTTCGTAAGTGATATCAAGCCTGCCGTCCTGCCACTTCTCCTTGACCTCTCCGCCGAATTTTACCGTATATATACGGTCTGTTCTCGGCATCAGCCAGACCTCGCCGCCCGGAAGCCAAACATCGGGTAGCTCGACCTGCAAGCCGTCTATGATCTTCTGCTTGAAAAGTCCGTATTCATAGCAGATCGAAAATCCTACAGCGGGATATTCAAGCGACGAAAGGGAGTCAAGGAAGCACGCGCCGAGCCTGCCGAGTCCGCCGTTTCCGAGCCCCGCATCGGGCTCACATTCGTAAAGCCCGTCAAGATCGAAGCCCATCTCGCGAAGTGCCTCACGGTATTCTCTTTCGAGTCCAAGATTGCAAAGATTGTTTTTGAGCGACCTTCCAAGCAAAAATTCCATACACATATAGTAGACGCGCTTAGCGCCCTCTCGGTTGACCTTTTTGTTGAACTGTCCCCTTTTTTCCGCAAGAAGCTCCTTGACCGTCATAGCCGCAGCCTTATACATCTGTTCCTTGGTCGCCTCGTCGGGCGAACAGCCGAAATTTCTCGAAAGCTTTGTTTCGATATTCAGCCTTATTTTATTTTGTTGTTCCATTCAGAAAACCCTTTCGGTATGCTTTATTATTTGCGCTCATCTTCGTCTGAGCAGAGATGTATACATCTCAATATACTCTTTTGCCGATGCGCTCCACGAGAAATCGGTATCCATTATTTTCTTAATGAGATCCCGTCGTTTGTCCGAGTCGCGCCACAGCGCAACAGCGGCTCTCGTCCTTTCAAGAAGCTCCGCGGAAGAATAATTTGCGAAGGTAAATCCGTTGCCTTTTATCTCCCCGTCGCACTCCCAATATCCCTTGATGGAATCAAAGAGTCCGCCCGTTTCTCTGACAACTGGAATCGCGCCGTAGCGTGATGCTATCATTTGCGAAAGACCGCACGGCTCGCTCTTCGATGGCATAATGAATATGTCCGCCGACGCATATATTCTTCTTGAAAGATCCCTGTCATATCGTATAAGGGCTCTTACCTTGTCGGGGTACGCCGTCTCAAGCCCACGGAAGAAGTCCTCAAACCTCGCCTCTCCCGTTCCGAGCAAAATAAGCTGAACGTCGTCTTCCCCTATTAAATTATACGCTATTTCGGTCACAAGGTCAAGTCCTTTATGTGATGCGAGCCGAGAAATTATTGCCAAAACGGGAATATCTTTGTTTTCAGGAAGTCCGAGATCGCTTTGCAACGCTTTCTTGTCGACATATTTACCCTCTTGATCATCCGCGGAATAGGTCTGCTTCAGAACGGGATCGTGCTCAGGATCATAATAGCCGTAATCTATGCCGTTAAGTATGCCGCAAAGCTTGAAAGAATATACGTCGAGTATATTGCTTAACCCGTGCGAATATTCGGGCGTTCTGATCTCTTCGGCGTATCTCGGACTGACAGTGCTTACCATATCCGCCCATTCAATGGCGGCCTTCATAAGATTTATACATCCGTCATACTCCATCAAGGAATGATCTTCATCTCCGAGATCGAACACATCTCCGAGGATCGAAAAATCATATTTGCCCTGATATTCTATATTGTGTATCGTAAACACGGTCTTTATCGGGGCATACCGCTTGAGGTGTCGGTACTTGCGATTAAGATATACTATCGACATAGCCGCCTGCCAGTCGTTGGCGTGTATAATATCCGGATAAAATCCGATATGCGGAAGCATCTCAAGTATCGCGCGGCAAAAATACGCATATCTTTCGCCGTCATCAAACTCTCCGTAGATCCGATCGCGCTTGAAATAATATTCGTTATCTACAAAATAGAATACTACGTTATCCTTTTCCAAGCGTTTGATCCCGCAATACTGCCGTCTCCAAGCCAACGGAACCTCAAAAACGGCGACATCCTCCATTTTCTTTTTCCAGATCTCACCCGTCGCGCTGTAAAGCGGAAGCACGACTCTGATGTCAGCCGCATCTCCGTACTCAGACTGAAGTGCCGACGGAAGAGACCCGAGAACGTCACCGAGACCGCCGGTCGCCGCGAAAGGCATAGCCTCAGCGCCCACAAATAATATTTTCGTCTTTTTTTTAGTCATAATACAACCTCACGTTAGTTAATAAAGAATGATATGCGAATAAATGACGGAAGCTTACGAATATCAGATAGCGCTTCCCTTTTTGACAAAGAACGGCATAGTTTCGTGTCCCGAAAGCATACGGTCGTCCCTTATTACGGTATTTTTATCGGCAAGCACGCAATTGAGAAATACGTTACTTCCGACAAAGCAATCCTGAAACAGCACGGTATTCTTGACCTTGGTACCCTTGCCTATATGAACACCTCGGAATATTATGGAATTTTCCACTTCGCCCTCTATGACGCAACCGTCGGCGATAAGAGAATTCTTTACATCCGCGTCGGCGGCGTAAACGGTAGGCGGAGAGTTGCGCACCTTGGTATACACCGGTCTGTCATATATTCCAAACAGACCGTGACGCAGCTCGCTACCTAGAAGCTTCATAGAGCAGGCATAATAATCGTTCAATGAGCGTATGAGCGCGTAAGAGCCGTCGTATCGATAGGTTCTGAAATTTGCGGTATCGAGCTTTGCCGCAATTATCTCGCGGTGAAAGCTATGGTATCCGTTCGCCTCGGCTTCGTTCAAAATGCTCCGTAGATAGGTCCGCTTCATTACCATAATGTTCGTGCTGATATCTATTACGCCGCTCACGGATCTGTTGTATTCATAGAACGCCGTGATCCTGCCTCCATCGCCCGAAAGCGTATCCGTCTCAACGACAGTAGCATCATTTGAAAGTTTGCATTCAGACGTATCGATCAGTTTTGTAACAACGGTGATATCCGCTCCGTTCCTTTCGTGCTCGCCGATAACGCTCGAGATGTCTATATTGCAGATAACATCGCAATCCGAGAGCACAATATAATCCTCCGTACAGCGATCGACAAAGCTGCTGACTCCGAGAAGCGCCTCAAGCCTCGTTCTGTAAATGCTTGCGCAAGCCTCGTTCTCATAAGCGGTAATGAACGGGGGAAGTATCTTTATACCGCCGGAGCGGCGCGCAAGATCCCAATCCTTACCTGTGCCGATGTGATCAAGCAAAGATTGATAATTGTAGTGCGTAACGATACCTATCTTCGTTATATTGGAATTTACCATATTTGAAAGTGCAAAATCTATAAGTCTGTACCTTCCCCCAAACGGGATACTTGCCATAGTGCGATGGTGTGTCAACTCGGATAGATTCTTATCGTGAATATTTGAAAAGATCAAGCCTGCTGCGGTCATTTGGTCATCCTCCTCTTTTTATCGAATTTATAGTATTCATAACATTTATCGAATTTTTAGAACCGACACAGCACTCTCGCAACTGTATGAGGAGCCCGTGTGCTTGTTTTTGACAATAGCGACACACGACGGTGCGCGCTTAGACCTTTACGGGCTTATGAGAGAGCTTAAATGCCTTTTCAGCGGCTCTGCTGAGCTTCGGCGGCGTCTTCGGAACTACTTCAAATACGGATGCGGCAAGCGGAGGAACGGATATCTCTATGGAATACGGGCATCCGTTTGACGGCACCTTCGATGAATAAAGTTTATCCGCATTCACAACTCCGCTTCCGCCAAATCTCCCTCCGTCTGAATTGAGCACCTCACGGTATTCGCCGTATGTCCTGACGCCGACTCTGAATCTCCGATAGGTAGCAGGGGTAAGATTAACGATCACCAACAGCTCGTTTCCGTCCTTGTCGCAACGAACGTATGAAAGTATGCTCTGTTCTTTGTTGTCCGCATCCATCCAACAGAAGCCATCCCACGAGTCATCCGCTTGCCAAAGCGGCGGATTTTCAAGATAGAAGTGATTTAGCTCGGCGTAGTAAAGCTGCAACTTGGCGTGCATTTCGTAATCAAGCAGGAACCACTCGATCTGTCCCTCAAAATCCCATTCCCGAAACTGCCCTATCTCGTTCACCATAAAATTGAGCTTTTTACCGGGATGCGTCATCATAAAAGCCGCAAACGTCCGCGCCCCCGCAAATTTTCGCCAATAATCCCC
>CAYYND010000093.1:0-4954 GCA_964472845.1 uncultured Lachnospiraceae bacterium
AAGACAAGTTTTTTGCTTTTTTGAGAGCTTTTTGAAAAGAATTGCAAGTCAAGCACCACACCAAAAAAGACGCTTTTTTTCTTTTTTTCCTGAAAGGGCAACGGTTTTCCCACCGGGTAAATATGCTTTCCTCTTTGGGCATCAAAAAGGATCAAAACGCCTTTTTGCTTTTTTAAGACAGATGCTTGACTTGCAATTCTTTTCAAAAAGCTCTCAAAAAAGCAAAAAACTTGTCTTTTTCGGACTTCTTACATAATCTTTGCGCTCTCTTGGCGAGCATATAAACGGCAAGCCGTTTATGGAAAATTCAAAGAAAAAAGAGAAAAAGAGAAAGCAAAACCCCAAAAATCTTTTTATCTTGAAGGAGTATTTATGCGGAATGGAAAAAAACCTTTTAATCAAACTTTCGGGTATCACTAAATCCTTTGACGGCGAGCCGGTGCTCCGCGGCATCGATCTCGAGATCCACGATAAGGAATTTATCACTCTCCTCGGCCCTTCGGGCTGCGGAAAAACCACTACTCTCCGTATAATCGGCGGATTTGAGAACCCCGATGCCGGAGATGTCTTTTTTGACGGTAAACGTATAAACGACGTGCCTGCGTATAAGAGATCCGTTAATACGGTGTTTCAAAAATACGCGCTCTTCCCCCATCTCAACGTCTTTGAAAACATCGCCTTCGGTCTGAGACTCAAAAAGACTCCCGACAGCGAGATAGTCGAAAGAGTACGCGATATGCTGAAGCTCGTAAACTTAAAAGGCTTTGAAAAACGAAGCGTCACGACCCTCTCGGGCGGTCAGCAACAGAGAGTCGCCATCGCGCGCGCGCTGATTAATAACCCCGAGGTGCTTTTGCTTGACGAGCCGCTCGGCGCGCTCGACCTCAAGCTGCGCAAGGATATGCAGAACGAGCTCAAAAACATTCAGCAAAAGACAGGTATTACCTTTATATACGTTACGCACGACCAAGAAGAGGCGCTGTCTATGTCCGACACCGTCGTCGTTATGAACAACGGCGAGATCCTCCAGATAGGCACCCCTCAGGATATATACAACGAACCGACAAACGCCTTCGTCGCCGACTTCATAGGCGAGTCAAACCTCATCTTCGGCACTATGCTCGAGGACTATAAAGTGCGTTTCTCCGGTCACATATTCGACTGCCTCGATAAGGGCTTTGATGTAAACGAGCCCGTTGACGTCGTCGTCCGTCCCGAGGACGTCGATATCGTCTCTCCCGATAAGGGAATGCTCTGCGGTACGGTATCCAACGTCACCTTTATGGGCGTTCACTACGAGATAATAGTTGATATAAATAACTACAAATGGATGATCCAAACAACGGATTATTGCGGCGTCGGCGAGCGCATCGGTCTCTATATCGAGCCAGACGCTATTCACGTTATGAAAAAGTCCGAATATTCCGATATGGTAGGCGACTATTCGTCGTACAGCGAGGAGCACGAGCATCTTTCCGATATAGTTGAGGAGGATGACTGATGACAAGAGAACAAAAGCTTAAAAAATCGGGCGCGTCCTCGAGCAGTACGCTCGAGCGCTCCTGGCTCTCAAAAGTGGCGGCGGCTCCGCATATAGTCTGGTCGATACTTTTCATCGTCGCACCGCTTATGTTCGTGGCTTATTTCGCCTTCACCGACCCCAAAGGCAACCTGACCCTTGTAAACATCGAGGGACTTACGGCTTACGGCAAGACCTTTCTCCTTTCCGTGCTCTTTTCCCTCATAGCCACGGTCGTTTGCATACTTATCGGCTATCCGCTTGCGTACTTTCTCGCAAGACTCAGCCCGAGAAAGCAGAAAATTATGGTGCTCCTCCTTATGCTTCCTATGTGGATAAGCCTGCTGATAAGGACATACTCCCTTATGGCTCTGCTCGATAACGGCGGCATCATCAGCTCTTTCCTTGTAAGCCTCGGCTTCGAAAAGCTCGAATTCATCGGAACGGGCGGCGCCGTCATTCTCGGTATGGTCTACGACTACCTTCCTTATATGGTGCTCCCCATCTACACAACGATATCAAAGATAGATAACCGATACCTCGAGGCGGCATCCGACCTCGGCTGTAACAGCTGGCATACGCTCTCTAAGGTCGTTTTTCCGCTTTCCGTGCCCGGTATAGTTTCGGGCATCACGATGGTGTTCGTGCCCTCTATCTCAACATTCTATATTTCTCAAAAGCTCGGCGGCGGCGCCTTCGACCTCATAGGCGATACCATAGAGCGTCAATTCCAGAACAAGCTGACCTATCACACGGGCGCGGCTATCTCGCTCGTTATGATGGTGCTAATACTTATCTCTCTGGCTGTTATGAACAAATTCTCCGATAAATCGGACAGTGACGGAGGTAAGATAATTGTTTAAGAAGAATAAACTCGGATCCGTGTTCTCCGGAGCGTATATATTTGTTGTTATGCTCCTGCTTTACGCACCTATTCTCGTGCTGATCGTTTTTTCTTTTAACGAATCCGGCAACCTCAGCTCCTTCAGCGGCTTTTCACTCAAGTGGTACCGCGAGCTCTTCCGCGATTCGACCGCCTTTACGGCACTGAAAAATACCCTTTTGCTCGCAGTGGAATCCTCGGCACTTGCTACCGTCATAGGTACCTTTGCCGCACTCGGTATTCACCGTATGCGTAACAAATTTGTAAAAACCGCACTCTCCTCCGTGACCAATATTCCTATGATGAACCCGGATATCGTCACGGGCGTGTCGATGATGCTCTTCTTTGTCGCCGTTGCCGGAATATTCAGTCTTCCCGAGGCACTCGGCAGAACAACTATGCTCATCGCACATACAACATTTAACCTGCCGTACGTGATCCTTTCGGTGCTGCCGAGATTTAAGCAGATGGATAAGTCTCTTACAGAAGCGGCACTTGACCTCGGATGCACTCCGGCGCGCGCGTTTTTTAAGGTCGAGCTGCCGTTTATAGTTCCGGGTATCGTTTCCGGCGCTATGCTCGGATTTACACTCTCGCTTGACGACTTCGTCATTAGCCACTTCGTAAGCTCACCGGATTTTCAGACTCTGCCTCTGTATATCTACAACCAGACGGCTCATAACGTAAAGTTCAGTATGTACGCACTGTGCTCGCTTATAATCGCGGCGATACTCTTTTTGATGCTGACCATTAACTTCATCGGGGCAAGATCCGATGAGAAGCGTATGCCGTCAAAAGCTGTTAAAACAGAGCGGAGAAGCCTTGCAAAGCATTGAGAAGGGGGGGTAAAAATGAATATAAAATTTAAAAGATCCCCCGCGGTGGGAATGCTTGCGGCTTTGCTGCTCGCCGTCCTGCTCTCGCTTTCTCTCGCCTCTTGCGAGAGGGGCTCGGGGAACGTAAAGACTCTTTACGTTTACAACTGGGGTGAATACATCTCCGACGGCTCCGACGGCTCTCTCGACGTCAACGCGGAGTTTGAAAAATGGTATTTCGAGACCTACGGAGAAAAAATAAAGGTAAATTATTCCACGTTTTCCTCGAATGAGGATATGTACGCCAAGCTCAGCAGCGGCGCGGTGTCCTACGACGTTATAATCCCCTCGGATTATATGATCGAGCGAATGATCAAAGAGGGAATGCTCTGCGAGCTTGACCTCGAAAATATTCCGAACGCAAAATATATCTCGGATAAATTCCGCGGCGAAGAGGCGTATTATGACCCGGATGGAAAATATTCCGTTCCGTATACCTACGGAATGGTCGGTATAATCTATAATACCGCCGAGGTTCCCGAGGACGAGCCGACGCTCGGAAGCTGGGAGCTTATGTGGAATCCGAAATATTCGGGTAATATATTGCAGTTCAATAACTCGCGCGACGCCTTCGGAACAGCGCAGTACTACCTCGGACTCGACGTCAATTCAAAGGACGAGAAGACGTGGCAGCAGGCTTACGATAAATTGCTTGAGCAAAAGCCCATAGTCCAGGGCTACGTTATGGACGAGATCTTTAATAAGATGGCGTCAGGCTCCGCGGCAGTGGCGACTTATTACGCGGGCGACTTTATTACTATGTACGGCGACAACGACGAGCTCGGATTTTTCTATCCAGAAGAGGGAACGAATATCTTTGTCGATGCCATGTGCATTCCGAGCTGTACGAGAAATAAAGAGCTTGCCGAGATCTATATCAACTTTATGCTTGAAGAAGAGATCGCCGTTGCAAATGCCGAATATATCTGCTACGCAAGCCCCCATACCCTCGTCACTCAGAACGAGGAGTATCTCGAATGTATGTCAGAGCTCCATCCGAACGCGATAGATATTCTCTATAACAGTGCCGAGAATATCCCGACACAGTATTATCAGAACCTTGACGAGGAACAGCTCGACAGACTCAATTCACTTTGGGATAATCTCAAGATCGAAAGCTCGATCGGAACGGCTATATACGTCATCTCCGGCGCGATCATCGCCGCCCTCGTTGCCATATTCGTATTGAAGTGTATTCAAAATAAACGCCGCAAAAAGATGTGGGATAAGGTTTCAGAGTGATCTTAATTTAAAAAGGTTGTATCACGTGAGCGATACAGCCTTTTTTGTTTAAGTTAGGGACGAACATCCGCCCGTGCCTTGGCTTTTTTCGGGGCGCTACCTGTTGCCTTGGCTTTTTTCGGGGCACTACCTGTTTCCTTGGCTTTTTTTCGGGGCACCGCCCCGTACCCCGGCAGCTTTTTTGAAAAAAAGCTGCGCAAAAAACTTCAAAAAAGAAATGGTTGAGGCGCAAAATCTCTGCATACCCGGTAGGGGCGAACCTTCCAACGCACAAAAAGATTTTATCCATCTCGCAGGGGCGGACGACGGTTTGCAAAGCAAACATCCGCCCGTTGCTTTTCGGGCGAACCTTCCACCACACAAAAAGATTTCCTCTATCCCGTAGGGGCGGACGACGGTTTGCAAAGCAAACATCCGCCCGTTACCAAAGAGAAA
>CAYYND010000094.1:0-4951 GCA_964472845.1 uncultured Lachnospiraceae bacterium
TCAATATCATAGGTCTGTATCTTGATCTTAAGGAAGATCCCAATATGGATTTCCAGCCTCAGACCTTTATATTCGGTGCAAAGGCGGCACCCGGTTATCATATGGCAAAGGAGATCATAAAGCTCATCTACTATATCGACCGAGAGATATCCTCGGATCCTGCGATAAAAGACAGGCTAAAGGTGCTGTTTCTTGAAGATTATAACGTAAGTATGGCAGAATCGCTCATCCCCGCGGCGGAGGTAAGTGAGCAGATATCTCTTGCGGGTAAGGAAGCAAGCGGTACGGGATGTATGAAGCTTATGATAAACGGTGCTTTAACGATAGGTACACTTGATGGTGCCAACGTGGAGATGTGCGCCGCTACGGGTATTGAAAATATGTATATCTTCGGCCTTAACCGAGATGATGTAAATGACCTTTGGGAAAAAGGCTACAATGCTATGGATTATTATTCTAAAAACGATCGCATCCGACGTATAGTCGACGCCCTCAACAAGGGCTTCGGCGGAGAATCCTTTGCCGAGATATCCACCTACCTTATCGCGGCGCACGGGATCGCCGACCCATATATGTGCCTTGCGGATTTTGATTCTTACCATATGATCCATCGGCGCGCCGCAAAGGAATACGGCGACACGGTGCTTTGGAACAGGATGTCGCTCGTTAACATTGCCAAATCAGGCCATTTCGCGGCTGACCGCAGTATAAAAGAATATGCCGAGAGGATATGGCATCTCTCTCCTGTTCACAGTGACAATAAAAAATGATCAAGGGCTGATAAAACAATGCTTGCAAAACTTTATGAAGACATCTGCGGCAACGCAAGACCGCGGATAAAAAAACACTCCGCGATTTTGGGAGAAGCCTCGAATATCGGGGCTTTTCCGTGCGGAGACCGGATCCTTATTTCCGTATATGTGCCGCGTGCGCTCGGAGCGGTATGTGTAATTATGAGAATGAACCGTGACGGTGAGACACCGCGTGAATACGAGCTGTCATTTTTCGAAACCTCGCTCGGTACCGATGTGTACAAGATCGAGCTTGATACCGAGCTTATGACGGGCGGTTCGGAAGACGGTCTGTTTTATTATGACTTTGTTTTCCGCTTGGACGGAGACAAAAGAGTATTATATACGGACAGCTTGAACAATGTTGATCTTGAACTTTCGGAAAACGAGGGCACAAAATTCAGGCTTACCGTCTATGACAAGGATTACAAAACGCCGGAATGGTTTGGCGGCGGCGTGATGTATCAGATATTTACTGATAGATTTTGCAGAGGAGCGGGGGACGCTCCGCTTCGGGACGATGCTAAGCTCGATTCCGATTGGGACAACGGGATCCCTCAGTTTGCCGAAAAAGCGGGAGATGCCGTCTCTAACAACGTTTTTTTCGGCGGAAACCTGTGGGGCGTTTGCGAAAAGCTTCCGTACCTACGCTCGCTCGGGGTGACGGTTATCTATCTTTGCCCGATATTTACCGCATATTCAAATCATAAGTATGACACGGGCGACTATCTTTCCGTGGATCCTATGTTCGGCGGCGATGAAGCTTTCAAAAAGCTTGTTCACGATGCCGATGAGTGCGGTATGAAGATAATTCTTGACGGCGTTTTTAATCATACCGGGGTTGACAGTATATATTTCAACAAATTCGGAACCTATGATTCCATCGGAGCTTATCAATCTCAGGAGTCCGAATATTATCGCTGGTATAATTTTAAACAGTGGAGAGAGTCATATGAGGCTTGGTGGGGTATTGAGATACTTCCGAGACTTGATCATTCGTTTGAGCCTTGCCGCAGGTTTTTTACCGGGTCTGACGGAGTTGCGGCAAAATATATCAAAATGGGTATCTCGGGGTGGCGGCTTGACGTAGCGGACGAGCTTTCGAACGATTTTCTTGATGAGTTGAGAGATACCGTCAAAAAAGTATCGGACGGGAAAGCGGTTATCATAGGCGAGGTTTGGGAGAACGCCGCAGATAAGATCTCGTACGGAGAAAGGCGCAGATATCTGAGAGGCAAGCAGCTTGACAGCGTGATGAACTATCCTCTGAGAAGCGCTGTGATCGATTACGTGCGTATGGGGGACGCCGCTATACTTGCAGACACTTTGACGGAGCTTTGGTCGTCTTATCCGCGTACTGCCTGCGATTCGCTTATGAATATAGTGGGCACTCACGATACCGAGCGTATACTTACGGTGCTCGGTGGCGTCGAATCGTTTGGAAAGACCAACAGGGAACTGTCCGTTATGAAAATGTCATCGGAACAGTACTTTACAGCCAAAAAATTACTCAAAGTGGTTTCGACCATTCAATATACGGTGTTCGGTATCCCCTCGCTCTATTACGGTGACGAGGCGGGTGTCGAAGGCTATCACGATCCCTTCTGCCGAAAGCCGTTCCCGTGGAACAGCGCAGATACGGAGCTTACCGAGCATTACAGAAAGCTCGGCGGGATAAGGCACGGGCACAGGGCTTATGACAGAGGAGACTATAAGCTTATCAAGGCCGAAAGAGGGCTGATAGCGTTTGCACGGATATCTCCTGACGGAAATGATACCGTCCTGACCCTTGCCAATGTCGGAGAGGGCAAGGAGGGGCTTGCCTCAGTGCTTGCCGACGGTAAGAAATATATCGATCTGTTGACGGGGGATGTGTTTACTTCAAGATCCGAGCTTGAGTCCGACAGAGCCGTGATACTTTATTCGGAATATACAGAGCCGTGTTGTTCGGGCGAAAGCTCGGCGGCGGATCTGACGCTTGATAGTGATATGAAGGGAGAATGGATATGACGTTTGCATATGCGGTGCGCTTTATAGATCGTGCACCCTTGTCTTGCCGCGAATTTCCTCCATCTCTGCTGAGAATGAAGCTTCTTTTGCGTTTGCTCGGAGATCCTCAGCAGAAAACGAACTACATAACGGTGGGCGGAGACCGAGAGGCGGATACCTTGAAGCTGATATCTGAGATCGTGGTCCACGGCGGATATGGGGCACTTGCCGTTGATGCGTCGCGTATAAGATCGGATCCGTCGGAATGTATAACGGTAAATTGCCGACCGGTTTTGCCTTTGGCGTTTGCACAAGCGGTTGGAGAGGTATATTATGCCGCACAAAAAATAAAAAAATCTTATGATTCGATCCTTGGCGGAGCGGACGGGGGCGACGGTATCGATGCGGTTACGCAGTTGTTTTTCGCAAGAGGAATATCTCCCGAGCCTACCGCAGAGGAGATAATCGTGGCGACGGCGGCGGTGCTCTCGAAGGAAAATGGATGCAGGATCAGCGTGCTTCCCGTTATGTTCGGCGGAAGAAATTCTCCGTTGAGCGCTTTGCCGTTGCCTATGGCTTGCTTTGTTTGTCCCCTCTCGGAGCAAAATTGCTCCGACATTTTGCTGTCCTTGATAGTAAGAGGGGTAAAGGAGGTCGTGACGGAGCCTCAGCTCCCCGAGGTGCTTTCAAAGATCTCACGGAATTGTGCCGATTCTGGTGCGCGACTTACCGTGACGTTGAAGAGCGAGATAAATATTCTTAAAAAGACGTTAAGACTTACGGAGTTTACATACAGAGACGAGGAAATTTTGACGCTTATGACCCCCGTAACAGAGCTTGTCAATAAGGCTTGCGCTGCCGTGGAGCTTGCGGGGATCCTCTCAAGAAACGGCTTTCCAATAGGCTTCGGATCGGTAAAAAAGAGCATTTATGCGTACCGTGCGGACAAAAGGACTGACATATGCACGATATCGGCAGAGCCCGCAATATTTGCAGCGAGCACGGAAGCTTCGGAGAGCGCGATACTTGAGGTGCTTGCCGCGCTCGAAGAGCTCAGAACACACCTCGGCGGTACGTTTTATGTATTCGATATGGGGCTTGGCTTTGAAGATGCGCGGAGCGTTATGAAACATATGACGGAGAACTACGGCAGGTATTACGACCGTATGACCGTCGTATGCCCCGAGAACAGCGGATTTTGCGGATATTCGGACAATGAGCATCTCAAGCTCGAGTATGCCGATATATCCTTGAACGATATCGTGTCAAGACTTCACTCGCGCGATGCGGCGATCTGCTTCTTCTCGTCGGATCGGCTCGAAAAGCAAACGGACAAGCTGCTCGTCGCCATTGAAAGAAGAAACATCGGACGGTCAAAGACTCATCCGACGTAAGACGTAAACTGTAATATTCAATATGATATAAGATACAATATGATATAAAATGATACAAAAAAGGTCTGTTGCTGTGTTGACGCAAGCAGACCTTTTTTCGTTTTTGAACGGTTTATTTTCTGTAATAAGTATAGTGCGCTATGACGGTACGCTCGATCCCGCCGTGTTCAAGATCGGGAGCCGTAAGTACGACTCCGTCGTGAGACATAAGCTCCCAGGCAGACAGCTCGGATATCTTTGCACGGAAGACGATGTCTGCGGATGCAAACAATATGAGCTCGTCATCGCGTATATTAATGGCGCCGTTACGTCCTACAACCTCGTCAACGCCATCGTGGTTTTCCGTAACGTATTTGATATGTTGACCGTTGATCTTTTCTGCCATATCGCGTTTATATCGCGGACTGTCGGGATTTTTGCTCTTTGTCCAGAATTTAAAGGCTTTTCCCAATATACTCATAGATCTCGCTCCTCTCGAAAAGCTGTTTGTGTTTATGCGTTTTTTCCGTACAGAAAGGCACGGGTCTCTTCATATTCTTTTGCGAGTTCCAATGCCTTCGAAGAGCTTTTGTCAAAGCCCTTCTTCTTTATTCCGCGAAGAAGTATGTTTTTCGGGGTATCATCCGGATCTATAAGCTCGAGCGCATCGGCAGAGTATCCGTTCATTTTCATCCTCATAAGCCTCAGCGCATCGGTGGCGGCATCGCAGAGCTTTTGACGAAGCATAGAGTGCTCGGCTATGAAGTCGAGCGTGGGGCAGTCGAGCTTGTGATTGAG
>CAYYND010000095.1:0-4892 GCA_964472845.1 uncultured Lachnospiraceae bacterium
GGTGGGAATGTTTGATTGAATTTCTTGCTTCTCGGGCAACCGTTCCGCCGCACAGGAAAATTTGATCTTTCTTGTATGGGCGGAAATGTTTGATTAAATCTTTCACTTTTCGGGCAAACGTTCCACCGCACAGAAAAATCTGATCCTTTCCGTAGGGGCGGACGACTCTGTCCGCCCGTTGTCGGATCGTTTGTTTTCGGGCAAACGTTCCGCCGCACAGAAAAATCTGACCTTTCTTGTATGGATTGTTATATTTGATATCGCCGGTATTGGCGGGCGGATGTTTGCTTTGCAAACCGTCGTCCGTCCCTACGGGATAGAGGAAATCTTTTTGTGCTTTGGAAGGTTCGTCCGCCAAGGTTTACTGTATTCTTGTGCGGTGCGATGGGTTTGTGCGAACATAAAAAAATTTTAAAGCCGGATTTTGGTGCGGTGGAATGAGATAGTGCTAACATAGCAAATAATGGCAAGAAATGAACAAAAAACACCGAGCGACAATAAAGTGACAGAAATTTTCTTGCCGAGCAACAAAAAACTAACGAAAAAAACTTTCCAAACACATTTATTAAAAGTAAAAAAACCGAAAAAAATATGTGAAAAATAAAAGAATATATATAAAAGCTTAAAAAGCTCTTGCATTCTGTATATATTTATGTTATAATATATATATAATAATATATAATACCATAGTTATAGTTTTTAGATAAATAAAAAGAAAGGATACCCATAGATGTACAAATTCAAGGAGATCAGTGCTGCTTGGGAAGAGGTCAAAGAGTCCTTCAGAGGTGAGATCTCGGGAATTTCCATTGACCTTTGGTTTGGCTCGATAAAGCTTATCGGCTACCGCGACCACGTTTTGTATATGGAAATGGAATCCCAGGCTCTTTATAACATAGTTATGGCGAATTACTTCGAGACCCTCCGAACAAGGTTCAAAGAATTTCTCGATCCCGATTTCGAGATCGAACTAAAATGTACGGGTCACGTCGTAACCGCGGCGGATATATTGAGGCAGATGGGATATGTTAAGAAGCCGATCGACGCATCAAAGAGCGGCGAGGGCGGCTATGAGCTCAAAAAGATAATAAAGGGCAGTGACAACGTCGAATATGAGCTCGAACGCATAGAGGGCGTAAACGACGAGGCGGGCGAGGAGATATATTTTGAAAACTCAGAAGACGCCGAAGATACAGAGGATGCCGAGGTATCGAAAGACAAAGCAAAGAACAGCCGCAGCCGTCGGAACACCGAGGGGGATGTTCCTCATTCACTCCATATGGGATATGCCGATCCGTTCGATTCCGAGAACGCGACCGACGAGGATCTCAGGCGTTCTAATTTTGAGCTTTCCTACAATCTCAATTATCTGAGAGACGAGGAGAGTATGAAGGATCACGACCCGGGCAGAGAAGCATATTCGATTCGCAGTCAAAACGGGCAAGAAAACGGAAGCAATAACGAGCGCAAAGTCGACGAAAACGGCACGAACGCCGACAAGACGAGCGCGGCTGTAAATAAGGGCGGTGTACCGAACTACGATTTCCAATACACGTTTGATAATTTCATCGTCGGAAGCTCAAATAAATTCGCTCACGCGGCGTGCGTTGCCGTAGCGGAGCATCCCGCACTCAATTATAATCCGCTGTTCATATACGGTCAGTCGGGGCTCGGAAAAACGCATCTTCTCAATGCGATAACAAATCATCTCAAGAAGAAGGATCCGAATGTAAAGATAATATACGTAAAAGGCGAGGATTTCACGAATTATATGATAGACTGCATATCGAGGCAGGCTATGAAGGAATTTCGCGATACATACAGGAAATGCGACGTACTGCTTATCGATGATATTCAGTTCATTGCGGGCAAGGAATCAACTCAGGAAGAGTTTTTCCACACCTTCAACGCGCTGTATGACGAAAGAAAGCAGATAATTCTGACATCCGACCGTCCGCCGAGAGATATACAGCACCTTGAGGCGAGACTTCGTTCGCGGTTTGAATGGGGACTTTTGGCGGATATTCAGCCGCCGGATCTCGAGCTTCGCATCGCGATCACAAAATCAAAGGCGGAATCGGTAAACCTCGAGCTGTCGCCCGAGATACTCCAATATCTTTCGGAAAATCTGCGCGAGAACGTCCGTCAGATCGAGGGCGCGATCAAAAAGCTCGGCGCGATCAACTTCCTTTCGGGCAGACCCATCTCGCTTGAAGACGCGGCGCGGTGCGTTTCGGAGCTTTTGGAAGACTCCGAGCCGACGACGGTGACCATCGACAAGATATTTACGGTCGTTTACAGAAAATACAATGTTTCAAAGGAAGATCTTTTGAGCTCCAAGCGAAACAAGAACATAGCGCAGGCGCGGCACGTCACGATCTATCTCATAAGGGAGATAATCAAGATGTCAACGCCGAGCATAGGCACGATATTCAATCGCGATCACACGACGATCATGTCGTCGATCGAGGCGGTCAACAAGAAGCTCGCAAACGATCAGATGTTTGCGGTGGATATCAAGGAGCTTAAAAAGCAAGTCCAAAATTTTCAGCCGTGATCAAGCTCCGAGCTGTGGAAAACCTTTGGATATCGTGCGAGCGGAAGAGCTTGAAATGTCGTAAAACATCTTCGTGAGCTTACACTTTTCCCCAGCTTGTGGAAAACTTCTGTGGATTTTTCCACTTTCAAAGAGTTGAAAGCCGAATTTTCATCGATTTTTTCGCTTTTTGAAGTGAAATGAGAGAAAAAAGTGCGTTTTTGGGAGCTTCGACCGAAAAAAGGTGTGGAAAACCGAGCTTAAGTTTCCATAGTTTTTCCCCGAAAAAATTCAAAATCCACGAGACCGAAATTTAACTTTTTGATATTTTGCTCTTTATATATAAATGACACTGATGCAAAACGGGACGAATTTTTATGTTTTTGAGTTTTTCCCCATTTTGCACAGCCCCTACTGTTATTACTACTGTTTTTATTTCTTTTTATTCTTTTATTTCTTTTTTGCTTTTCGGCGGAGAAAAATTCGGTGGCGGTGGGGAATGGGGGCAAACTGCGTTCGCACGTTTGAAGATATTATAAACTTTAGACGGGCGGAATAGATAGGGAGGAGCAAGCCCCTCCCTATCGGAATAGGGAAAATTTCACGCTATATTAACCTTAACGCGCCCATTTCCAATCCGCCGGTACATCAATAACAGGTCAACAGATCACACAATGAAAAAAACTTGCCGAGCGACAATAACAATAAACAAACCCAACTATCACACATAAACAAAATCATCAAAAAATAATAAAAATCCAACTATAAAATCCAGGAGACCAAAAGTATGAAAATCGTATTCGACCGACAAAAGATCATAAACCAAGCCGCGCCCTTGCTCTGCGCTGTATCCAATAAGTCCACTCTCCGTTCCGTCGAAGGTATCCTCATCGATGCCGATGTCTCCGGCGAGTGCATTATGACTACCTACGACACCGAAAAAGGCGTTAGGATCTCCGTTGACGCCGAGGTTATCGAGGGCGGCAGCTATATTATCAACGCTCAAAAATTCTTCAGCACTCTCAAGGTAATGCCCGGCGATAAGGTTACCCTTACCGTTAACGATTCCCTTCAGGCGATATTCATCTCGGGAACCTCAACGCATAAAATGAGCGCGCTCAACGGAAGCGATTTTCCCGAGATCCCCAAACTCAAGACTAATTTCGGATTTACCCTTTCTCAGCACGTTATGAGAAATATGATCACTAAATGTGCCCACGCTATGGCAGTAGCCGATACAAGACCCATCCTCAACGGCTGCTACTTCAATATCAGCCCCGAAAAGGTCACAGCGGTCTCCTGCGACAGCTTCCGCCTTGCCGAATGTTCAACAAATGCGGACATCGACAATAACAACGAAAACGGTCAGGACGTCAAATTCTCGTTTATTCTTCCCGTAAGAACGGTAAACGAGCTTTATAAGCTCCTCGATGACGACGTCGAAAAGGACAAAAAAATGCGCATCTATATGAGCCGCCGTCAGATCGTGTTCAATATCGGCGAGATAACCTTCTTCTCGTCGCTCATAGAAGGTCAGTATATCGACTTTGACCGTATCATTACGATACCGAAAAAGTGCGTGATCGAGCTTGACCGTGCCGAGCTTATCGAGGCACTTGAGCGCGCCGCGCTGATCACAGAGGAGAGGATCGCGGGAAGTGTTCGCTCGCACGTAAAGCTCAGTATTGAGGGAGAGGTGCTTCACATCAATGCCGAGAGCACGGCAGGCAGCACTTATGACCGCATAAGAGTCGAACACGAGGGCGAGGATATGGTGATCGCTTTCAACAACAGATATCTTCTCGACGCACTCAGGGCGAGCGACTCCGATGTGACGAAGATAACCTTTTCTTCGCCGCGCTCGGGTATAAATATTGAGCCGTGCGATGCCGAAAAAGCGGACGGCAGTAAGTCGGAGCTGTTCTTCCTTTTGCCGGTGATGATGAAGAAATAAGGGCAATAAGAGGATTATTTAAAAGTTTTTCCACCTTTTTTGAAAAAAAGGTTGAGCAAAAAAACTTCAAAAAAATAATTATTTTTCTTTCTTTTAAAGTTTTTGCGTCGATTTTTTCAAAAAGCGACCGGGGTACGGGGCAGCGCCCCGCTTTCGGCGTTTCTATTTAATATTTCATTTTGCGCCTCTTGTGCCAAAAGAAAAAGTGGCTATGGAATTCAGTCTGTTTAGATCTCTGTATGCTGACTAAAATTTTTTGTCTTACTTTTTGTCGATTAACTATTTTTTCTGTCACTTTCTTGTCGCTCAACAATCTTTTTCGTTCATTTCTTGCCGCTCGGCAAAAATTTTGGGCAAAAGCCCAAAAGAGAACCAAATGAAGTACATTTCAGCGCAAGCGCT
>CAYYND010000096.1:0-4520 GCA_964472845.1 uncultured Lachnospiraceae bacterium
ACATAATACCTACCGTTACGGGGTTATCGAAGGGTTCGCCCGTTCTGCCGTCGTAAAGGGTTCTCTTACCGTCAATGATCTTAAGACGCTTTTCCGCCATAAGTCTTGCAAGCTTTTCTTTGAACTCGGGAGATTCAAGTATCTCGTCGGGATACTGAGTCTTGACTCTGTATCCTCTCTCGGGATCCTCTTCCTCTGTACCCGTAATATAGACAACTTCCTTCTCGCCCGTTTCGGGGTTGGTTACTTCTTCATAAAGCTCCCTGCCCTTGACATTCTCGTTCGGGAAGACATCACGCCAGAGCTTAGCCTCGCGCAGACATTCCTGAATGTCCTTTTCATTTGCACCGTCAAATACGGGGGTCATGATCTTCCAGCCGAGCTTTTTAGCCGCGATACCGAGATGCACCTCAAGAACCTGTCCGATGTTCATACGTGAAGGAACGCCGAGCGGGTTAAGTACGATATCAAGCGGAGTTCCGTCTGCCAAGAAAGGCATATCTTCGGGAGGAAGTATTCTTGAAACGACACCTTTATTACCGTGACGTCCCGCCATCTTATCGCCCACGGAGATCTTTCTCTTCTGTGCGATATAGACTCTTACTACTTTATTTACGCCCGCGGGAAGCTCATCGCCTGCCGCGTGTGAGAATACTTTTACATCAACTACAATACCGGATTCACCGTGACGGAGACGAAGCGAGGTATCTCTTACTTCTCTTGCTTTTTCACCGAAAATAGCTCTGAGAAGTCTTTCCTCTGCCGTAAGTTCCGTCTCGCCCTTAGGCGTGATCTTACCTACAAGGATATCACCCGCGCGAACCTCGGTACCAATCTTGACTATACCGTCGGGTCCGAGATCCTTAAGCGCATCGTCGCCCACGTTGGGTATCTCGCGTGTGATCTCCTCGGCGCCGAGCTTGGTATCTCTTGCTTCGTGTGAATATTCTTCTATATGAATGGATGTGTAAACATCGTCTCTTACGAGCTTTTCGTTAAGGAGTACCGCGTCCTCGTAGTTATAGCCCTCCCAGGTCATAAATCCTATGAGTGCATTCTTACCGAGCGCGATCTCACCCTTGGACGTTGCGGGACCGTCCGCAATGACCTCTCCCTTTTCAACGCGATCTCCGCGTTTTACGATAGGTCTCTGGTTGCAACAAGTTCCCTGGTTAGTCCTCTTGAATTTTGTAAGATTATAAACGTCCTTGCGTCCGTCATCGTTTACAATGACTATCTTGTCCGCTTCAACGCGCTCAACTCGTCCCGCTTCCTTAGCCTTAACAACGACGCCGGAATCGACCGCCGCTTTGTGCTCAATGCCTGTACCGACGATAGGTGAGTCAGTGACCATAAGCGGAACCGCCTGCTTCTGCATGTTTGAGCCCATAAGCGCACGGGTATTATCGTCGTTCTCAAGGAAGGGTATCATTGCCGTTGCAACGGAAACTACCATCTTAGGAGAAACATCCATAAGATCGACCGTTGAAGAATCGACCTCGACGATATCATTCTTATCACGAACGATGATACGTTTGTTCTTGAATCTTCCGTTCTCATCCAAAGGCTCATTTGCCTGAGCTATGATATAATTATCCTCAACATCCGCGGTAAGGTAAACAACCTCGTCGGTAACTACGCCTGTCTCTTTATCTATAACGCGGTACGGCGCCTGAATAAAACCGTAGTCGCTGATCCTTGCGTAAGTAGCAAGGTAAGAGATAAGACCGATGTTAGGACCTTCGGGGGTCTCGATGGGACACATTCTTCCGTAGTGGGTATAGTGTACGTCACGGACATCGAAGGATGCACGGTCACGCGAAAGACCGCCGGGACCGAGAGCCGACAAACGACGCTTGTGCGTAAGCTCCGAGAGCGGGTTGGACTGATCCATAAACTGCGAGAGCTGTGAGGATCCGAAGAACTCGCGAATAACCGTTGTTACGGGACGGCAGTTTATAAGAAGCTGGGGCGAGAGCTTGTCGGTATCCTGAGTCGTCATACGCTCCTTGATTATCTTATCCATTCTCGCAAAGCCGATGCGGAGCTGATTTTGGAGCTGCTCTCCGACAGAGCGGATACGACGGTTTCCGAGATGGTCGATATCATCCACCTCGCCAACATCATGTGTCAGGCAGAGCAGATAGTTTATCGACGCAAATATATCGATCTTTGTAACATGCTTGCAGCAAAGATCCGCGATCCTCTCTTTTGCCATAGACTTGATAGCCTCTATATCTCCGCCGCAAGCCTCCATAATTTCAAGCATTACGGGGATCGAAACTCTCTCGTTTACGCCGCAGTCCTTAAGGTCGCATCCTATAAGGTACTCGGGCTCTATGGTATTGTTGGATATTACTTTGAGAACAAAGCCGTTTTCGAGCTTAAGCTTGACCTCGTTTATGCAAGCGCGCTCGATCGCAAGTGCCATTTCCGTTGTAAGGAAGGTACCTGCATCGCAAACGACCTCGCCTGTTATGGGCGAAACGGCAGGCTCAGCCAGCACGTGCCCGGCAATACGAGAGGAGATAGCCATTTTCTTGTCGAACTTGTATCTGCCTACCGATGCAATATCGTAACGTCTTGAATCAAAGAAGAAGTTATTGATAAGAGTCGTTGCGGATTCCTCCGTGGGAGGCTCACCGGGACGTATTCTCTTGTAGATCTCCTTGAGTGCCTCAACCCTGACAGTCGATCTGTTCTGAGCAGCAAGCACCTCGCAGTCGTCCTTTTCAAATGTAGCAGCAAGCTTTTCGTCCTCGCCGAGGAGAGCATAGACATCCTCGCGGCTCTCGATACCGAGCGCGCGAATAAGAACGGTCAGCGGAAGCTTACGGCTCTTATCTATGTGGACGTACATAACACCGTTAGTGTCAGTCTCATATTCAAGCCAAGCACCGCGGTAAGGAATTACCGTTCCTGCATATGTCTTTTTACCGGATTTGTCTATTTCGGAAGAGTAGTACATACCGGGTGAACGAATTATCTGAGATACGATGACTCGCTCAGCTCCGTTTATAACGAATGTACCCGTCTCGGTCATTATCGGGAACTCTCCCATAAACACATCTGCGCTCTTGACCTCACCGGTCTGCTTGTTGTAAAGTCTTACGTTGACTTTAAGCGGAGCAGCATAGTTTACGTCGCGTTCCTTACACTCCTCGATCGAATATTTTGGCGCCGTGTCAATAGAATACGACACGAACTCGATCGACAGATTTCCCGAATAGTCGGTGATGGGAGATACATCGCGAAGCACCTCGCCAAGTCCCTCTTCAAGGAACCACTTGAACGACTTAGTCTGGACCTCAACCAAATTGGGCAATTCCAGCGCCATCTTCGTTCTGGAGAAGCTCATTCTGGTAGTCTGTCCCTGCTGTTGCTCTTTTACTTTGATCATTAATTCAATCACTCCATTCAAGATTCAAGCAAAAAATCATTAAATTTACATAATCCAAGCGATTATAATGCAGTTTAATATTTTATCATACTTTATGTCGTCTGTCAATACCTTTTTATAAATTTTTGATAAAAAATTCCCATATTCTAAAAAAATATTCCGATCATCCGTATAAAATTCCGATCTCCTGCAAATATTACTTATGCAGAACTCTATATAAATTAAATAAGGAACGGATATGTAAAAATGAATAACAAAACCGTGGTAAAAGCCTCGATCATAACAGGTATTGCCGTATGCTCCGCGGCAGGAGCTATGGCGGCACTCACCACCAAAAGATCAAAGGCTAAAAAAATGGTCCGCAAGGCGGGTCAGAAGATAGAGCTTGTAAGTTCGATGCTTCAAAGCGTTGCAGATATGACTAAGTAAAAAACGGGGAGCGGCAGTCTCTGAAGGAAAGCCGTTCCCCGTTTGGTTTTGATCTGAGTTTTAAGCCTTAACTATAAAGCTTGCAAGCTTCTCGCAAAGCTCATCGTAATCGGCAGTCTGAGCCGTCACCTTGATGGGATCGAGAAGATTGAGGCTGAAAATACCCATAATGGATTTGCCGTCAACTGTATAACGACCCGACGTAAGGTCGATGTCTCCTTGAATAGAGTTGACTACGTTAACGAAATTCTGAACGTCAGCGATCGTATTGAGTTTGATATAAAGTTCTTTCATTTTTGCATCCTCCTTAAAAAGCTTGTTGTTTTTGTTTCTCAAATATTACCTACGTATAAGTATAACATATCGCGGCTAAATTGTCAATACCCAAAATAGCGCACAATTCGCCATTATCATTATCCGGCATCCAAATTCACATATTGAAAGATCCCATAGCCGAAATCAGGCTATGGGATCCTTTGCGGCTCATCTTGACAAAAAGAGTCAACTCGAATATGTTAAAATTTACTTATGTACAACTATTTTTTCAACAAGCTCCGCAATTTTATCGGTAACATAGCCGAGCGCGGCGTATTTGTCCTCGGTTTCAAGATCGGAATCATTTATCATTGCCATATTGTTGTCAAATGCCGACTTCACCAAACTGACTTTTTTAGCTTCTTCTTTTTGAATA
>CAYYND010000097.1:0-4442 GCA_964472845.1 uncultured Lachnospiraceae bacterium
TCGAACCCACGACCTCTAGCGTGACAGGCTAGCGCTCTAACCAACTGAGCTACCGGGCCAAATGGTGGGGACAATAGGACTCGAACCTATGACCCTCTGCTTGTAAGGCAGATGCTCTCCCAACTGAGCTATACCCCCATATGGCTTTTTTGTCGTGTCGCTTTGGACTTCCTCGCTTGCAACGTAGGATATTATATCATAATCAAATCGCCTTGTCAATACCTTTTTTGAAAGTTTTTTTAGTTTTTTTGATATTTTTATTTTTTAGCGATCTTAGCCCGCAAAATCGCCTCTTTATTGAGCGCATACTCGCATCAGACGGATATTTGCGTCGCTTCGGAGCAAAATATTATAATAAGATGGTAAACGATCAAAGATCTTTTTTGATCGGAAGGGAGTGCGGAGTGAGGCAAGCAAAGAGCAAAGCAAATAAAAACGAAGAGTGCGCCGAGAATGTCGGTGTCAAAGGCAGTCCCTATTCCTCGTACAGTGCAAAGACAAGGCTTCCGTGGCTTACGGTTCTTTTCTTTCTCGGTCTCCTCGTCTCGTCCGTCGTCGGAGTGTTTGAGTCCTTGGTCTCGCAGCTGGCTCTGATAGTCTGCTTTCAGTCACTTGTGCTCGGTATGGCGGGAAACGCCGGCACTCAATCTCTGGCACTTACTATCCGTCTGATCGCCGAAAACGGCATTGACAAAAAGAAAAATCTCAAGTTGATACTGAGAGAGCTTCGCACGGGATTTTTTACGGGAATATTTCTGGGTATACTGTCGTTTGTTTCTATCGGTGCATACGTTTATTTTTTAAAAAACGAGAGTGCAGCTTACGCTTTTTCGGTCTCGGGATGCGTAGCGACAGCGCTCGCGGTCTCCGTATCAATTTCAAGTCTCGTCGGTACCGCAACGCCGATAATTTTGTACAGATGCGGCATAGATCCCGCCGTAGCCTCGGGTCCTCTGATCACCACCGCAAACGATCTTGTCGCCGTTGTGACCTACTACGGACTTGCGGCGTGGCTGCTCACGGGATAAACGAGGCTTGGTAAGCGCTTTTTGCAAGTTAACCTGATCAAATGTTGCACAAAACTCAATTTTTGTCGTGATTTGTGAAAAAAATTATATTTTTTTGCAGAAGCCTATTGATTATCATTGCAAAAGAATGTATAATAGTAACACCTTATAACAAAGAGCGTCATAAGCACATATAATTATTATGATTTTTTTCGGAGGTCACTATTATGAATAGAGTTTACAATTTTTCCGCAGGTCCCTCAATGCTTCCTTTACCGGTACTCGAAAAGGCGCAATCAGAACTTATATGTTACGGCAGCTCGGGTATGTCGGTTATGGAAATGTCTCACAGATCGGCTGATTACGAACCAATCATTGCCGATGCAGAGTCTCTTCTTCGCAAGCTTATGAACATTCCCGAAAACTACAAGGTGCTCTTTCTTCAGGGCGGCGCATCAACGCAGTTCGCGGCAGTCCCCCTCAACCTTATAAATCGCTCTCCGAAGCGACGTGCGGCTTATGCGGTATCCGGACAATTCTCGGGCAAGGCATACAAAGAGGCGCAGAAGCTCGGATATGACGTCAGATGTATAGCCACCACCAAAGATGACAATTTCGATCACGTTCCGACTATAACAGCCGATATGCTCGACGCAGAAGATGCGTACCTTCACATATGCTTCAATAATACCATATACGGCACGAAATATCCGTATATTCCCGACACGGGAGACGTGCCGATAGTCGCCGATATGTCTTCGTGCATTATTTCCGAGCCCGTTGACGTTTCAAAATTCGGAGTTATATATGCAGGTGCGCAGAAGAATATGGCTCCCGCAGGTATGACCCTTGTGATCGTCCGCGAGGATCTTCTCGGATACGCCGAGGAAAAGATGCCGACGATGCTTGATTGGAAGGTTATGGCTGACAACGGTTCTATGTACAACACGCCTCCGTGCTACACCATATATATGGCAAAGCTGGTCTATGAATGGATTCTCGGACTCGGCGGACTTGAAGTTATGAAATCAATAAATCAGAAGAAGGCAGAGCTTCTATATTCCTATCTTGATAACCAAAGCTACTACATCGCCCCTGTCAAGAAGGAGAGCCGCTCTATGATGAATGTCACTTTCGTTACGGGAGACAGTGACCTTGACAAGAAATTTGCCAAAGAAGCTTCCGATGCGGGACTTAAAAACCTCAAAGGACACCGCTCGGTCGGCGGAATGAGAGCCTCTATCTATAACGCTATGCCGTACGAAGGCGTCGAAAAGCTCGTGAAATTTATGAAAGCATTCGCTGAGAGCAATCCCAAATAACATACTCAAAAGAGGTCAGATATGAAAAATATACTTTTACTTAACAAGATCGCAACAACGGGTCTTGAAAATCTCGATCCCGCGGAATACAATGTCGGCGAAAGCATAGCAGATCCGGAAGGTGTGCTCGTCCGTTCGGCATCTATGCACGATATGCCCATCCCCGAAAGCCTGCTTGCAGTAGCAAGAGCGGGAGCGGGAGTTAACAACATCCCTGTTGACGACTATGCCAAAAAAGGCATCGTAGTGTTCAACACGCCCGGAGCAAACGCAAACGGAGTAAAGGAACTTGCTCTGTGCGCGCTTATGCTTGCCTCGCGCGATATAATCGGCGGCGTAGAATGGGCAAAGACGCTCACCTCAGACATTGCAAAGTCTGTTGAAAAAGGAAAAAGCAAGTTTGCAGGCAGCGAGATCAAAGGAAAAAAGCTCGGAGTCATCGGTCTCGGCGCGATCGGCGGACTTGTTGCAAACTCGGCGGTAGAGCTTGAGATGAAAGTCATCGGATGCGATCCTTATCTCAGCATAGAAGCCGCGTGGAATCTTGATCACAACATCGTGAAGGCGGCTACTTACGAGGATATTTACAGGCAAGCCGACTACATAACCCTTCACGTTCCCGCTACGCCTCAAACGAAAAATATGATAAATGCAGAAAGCATTTCTATGATGAAGGACGGTGTCAAGATAATAAACCTTTCGCGCTCGGATCTTGTCAATGCCGGCGACATCGGAGATGCACTTGCGAGCGGCAAGGTATCTGCGTATATTACCGACTTTCCGACCGAGGACATACTCGGAATTCCCGGGGTCGTTGCCATTCCTCACCTCGGCGCATCTACCGAGGAATCCGAAAACAACTGTGCGGCAATGGCAGCAAGACAGCTTGACGATTATCTGCGAAACGGAAATATAAAGAACAGTGTAAACTACCCATCGGTATCAATGCCACGTTCCGGAAAGGCAAGGATCTGCCTACTTCACAACAACATACCCGCTATGCTCTCGCAGATAACCTCGACGTTCTCGGAAAACAGGGTCAATATTGAAAATCTTTTAAACAAATCGCGCGGCGATGTAGCCTATACTATCGTCGATGTAGCCGAGGATGTTACCGACAGAGATATAAACAAATTAAACTCCATCGAAGGAATGATCAAGGTGAGGGTAGTTTAAACATTTTCGGAGCCGTTGCGCGGCAGGCGTGTAATCCCATTTGCGGTACATTTTGCACTTAACGGGAATATAATATCAAAAGCACGACATTTTTTCGAAAATATTTATAATTTCTTATTCGTTTTTTAATCTTTTCTACATCAGCCCTCTTGAAATATTTGCGCAAAACGTGTATAATATGTTTAGGATGATTTGATCCCGACCGTAGTTTTTTCGGTCTGCAACAATGAAAAAGATAACTTCGCCTTTTGTTTTTGCATTCTCCGTACGCTGAATAAAAGGCTAAATTGATCCGGGCTTGTTGAGAAGCGTTTGCATTATCTCAGCAATGCGCACTCTTGCGGCGGTTTTCTCCCCCCTTTCTTCTCTTCATATACGTTTTGGGATGGTTTCCATCCTAAACTCCTTTCTTTATTTTACGCCGCAAGAGAGTAACCGGATGGATGCGCGGGTGACTGCGCTTGATTGCGGAGAAACACAAAAAGGGTTATATTTTAAAAGGCTTGTCGTTACCCGTTGCGGGAGCGGCAAGCTTTTTGTTTTGCTAAATTCGCCGTCTTCGACCGCGCGAAGCCAAATTCGGCTTGATATGTTCGAACTTTTTGATCCGTACAGTCAAAAATACAGTTTTCAAATTTCGCGTTGTTCGCACCGCCCCCCCCCTTTTTTCAATCCGCCGGCACATCAATAACAGGTCAACAGATCACACTGTGTAGCGTCCTCGCCAAGGGGGAGTTCAAAGAGGGGGAACGCCTCTTCCGATTTCAGCGCTCGCGCTGAAATATACTTCGTTCTCTTTTGGGCTTTTGCCCAAAAGTTTTGTCGAGTGACAAGAAATGGACAAAAAGACAGATAAAAATTCTTAGTCAGCATACAGAGATCTAAACAGACTAAACTCCATAGCCACTTTTTCTTTTGGCACAAGAGGCGCAAAATG
>CAYYND010000098.1:0-4387 GCA_964472845.1 uncultured Lachnospiraceae bacterium
GTGTTGCCGTCGTACTTGACCCCATCTTTAAAAAGGTAGGTCTTTCCGGTAAATCCGTTATTCCTTTCGTTATCACGATCGGCTGCGCCGTTCCCGGTATTATGGCAAGCCGTACGATCCGCAATGAGCGTGAAAGAAGAGCTACCGCTATGCTCGCTCCCTTTATGCCTTGCGGCGCAAAGATACCCGTTATCTCGCTTTTCGCAGGTTCATTTTTTGACAATGCTTGGTGGGTAAGCGCACTGATGTATTTTGCGGGAATTGCACTTATTTTTGTGGGTGCTTTGTTAGTAAACCTTGTTACAGGCTACAAGGCAAGAAAATCCTTTTTCATCATTGAACTTCCCGAATATAAGGCTCCCTCGCTTTGGGGCGCATTCAAATCGATGTGCGCACGCGGATGGGCTTACATAGTTAAAGCGGCTACTATCATCCTTCTCTGCAATATGGCAGTTCAGCTTATGCAGACATTTACCTGGAGCTTCCGGGTTGCGGAATCGGCAGATCAGTCCATTCTCGCATCCATCGCATCTCCCTTCGCGTATCTGCTCGTGCCGATCGTAGGCGTTCTCTCCTGGCAGCTCGCGGCAGCAGCCGTTACGGGCTTCATCGCAAAGGAAAATGTTGTCGGTACTCTCGCAGTATGCTTCGTAGGCCTTGAGAATCTCATCGATATGGATGAACTTGCAATGATCGAGGGCTCGGGTGCCGAGATCGCGGGCATCCTTGCAATTACAAAGGTCGCGGCTCTTGCATACCTTATGTTCAACCTCTACACACCTCCTTGCTTCGCTGCGATCGGTGCTATGAACTCCGAGATGAAGAGCTCCAAATGGCTCTGGGGCGGCATCTGCCTCCAGCTCGGAACAGGTTACACTGTTGCATACCTTGTATACACGATAGGCACTCTCATCACAGATGCCGCTTCCTTGAATGTTGGCGCGGCTGTATGCGGTCTCGTTGCAGTTCTTGCAATGGTCGGCGTGCTCGTAGGATTGATAATAAACACAAGCAAAAAGCTCAAAGGCGAATATGCCTTGGACGGTGCTAAGAGCTGAGGGCACTGCTCTGTATGGAATATATTATTGATGCCATTGTCGCAATAATTCTTTTAGCCATCGTCGGCAGTATCGTGTGGTTCTTGTACCGTGCGAAAAAACGCGGTCAGACCTGTATCGGATGTCCCTACGCAAAACAGTGTAAGGGAAAATGCGGTTGCGGATGCGGCGAAAGTAAGACAGAGAGCGACAATGACGAAAAATAATTTATAAAGCCGCGTTTCGCGGTTTTGATCGACCCGGTTCGGAGGTAAGTTGTGGATAACAAAAAAAGGCTCACCGCCTCACATATCAGGTATCTGATAAAGCTGTATCAGCTTTCCACCGACGGTGTCGGAGTGAAGAACGTCGATCTTGCAAAAGCACTCGGCTTCAGCAAGCCGAGCGTGCACAATATGTTGAAATATCTGTCCGAAATGGATTACGTCGAACAGCAATCGTACGGGTTGGCTCATCTTACCTGCAACGGGCGGAAAGTCGCTCAAAAGTACGCCTTTTGCTTTGAGCTTCTGAAGGATAGGATCTCGGAGCTTTGCGGAGATGCTTTTTCGGCAGAGAATGCCGTTTGTACATTGCTTGCCGAGCTCGGCGAGAACCGCACGAATGAACTGTACAGAAGCGGCGACGCTTCACGTGTTTCGATCACGTAAATGACTTAATATAATAATCATAATAGTTATAACAGCTATAACAGGTATAATAACGGCAGGATCAGCACCTTCGACGGCGCGTGACTCTGCCGTTTTTTAAAAGCTCATACGAGCTTGCAAGATCATATTCAAGACTTTTTGGGGGAGGTCTCTGTCGGAGCCGATAATTCGCATCTTTTGTAAAAAACACAGAATTAAATAAAATCAAATATAAAGGGATACGAGCCGATTCGTATCTTTTTTGGGTAAATAGACTTATTTCGTTTATCTCGGTAAACATCAGAATGATAAGTATACCCGTCCTTTGTGGGCGATATTAAAGACGTTATATACCGCCAAAAATCCTTCGAGGGAACATTTGATATCAAAAAAGTAACTTCGAATTCTTGACAACGATAAATATATGTGATATTATTTTAATGAATAATTATGGTCGGATCCAACCTCTGATCGGGAAAGGAAAAATATGAAAGAATTAAAAGGATCGCCTTTTATAAAGGCATCGCGCACAGTGCTTCTTATACTGACTTGTGCGGCACTGATCATGGCGTGCGCCGCCCTCAGCTCGTGCGGAATACTCAGCAATGATACCGAATACGCCATAGTGTCCGAGAACATAAGATCATCCGACGGTTTTATATATAGTCTCTACGAGAACAATACCGCAGTGATAACGGGGTGCGAGAATGAAGCCCCCACGTATCTGACCGTTCCCTCGACTGTCGACGGCTATCGCGTTGTCGAGATAGGCGAGAGTGCGTTCGAGTCAAGCACAACGCTTAAGCATATTGTGATCAGCGAGGGAATAAAGAAGATCTCGCAAAAGGCGTTTGCGTCCTGCACGACGCTGTTTTGCGTGGATCTTCCTGCGACGCTGAACGAGATAGGCATTTCTGCATTTGACTCCTGCTCAAAGCTTTGTGAGGTCGTAAATACCTCGGGGCTCAGAAGGATCGGCGAGAGTGCGTTCAGATTTTGTACCTCGCTCTCATCATTTGAGTTTGCCGAGGGCTTGGAGACGATAGGCAAGGACGCATTTTACGGTTGCTCGCATCTCTCAAAGGCGATACTGCCCAAGAGTATAAAGGCGGTCGGCTCGGCGGCGTTTTCTTGCTGTGGCGCTCTTGTGTATGCGGATCTCGGCGGATTGACGGAGATCTCCGATTGCCTTTTTGAAAAATGTCCCGTGCTCATTAAAGTTGATATGAGCGGTAAGGTAAGGGCAGTGGGCTCGCGCGCGTTCAGAGGTTGCTCTATGCTTTCCGAGATCGAGCCGAGTAAGAACATAAAAACCGTTGGCTCGGCGGCGTTTGACGATACCGCCTGGGTTAATAATTCGACCGAAGAGTTTCTTATGATAGGGGACGGAATACTTCTGAGATACACGGGAACCGACCCGGATGTTACGATCCCCAAAAACGTCAGATCGATAGCCGACGCCTTCGCAGGCTCGGATACACTTCGCAACATAACGATCGGCGGCAAGATCACCGAGATATCGGAATATTCCTTTAGCGGTTGCACCTCTCTCAGCAGTGTTACGGTAACGGGAAAGGTCAAAAAGATCTGCATCGGCGCGTTTTACGGTTGTACCTCGCTCACTTCGATTACGCTGCCAAAGACTCTTGAGGCGGTAGAGGACGATGCCTTCGGCAAGTGCGATTCGCTTGATCGGGTCACCTTCGGCGGCTCGTCATCCGCTTGGAACAAGCTTGCAATAGGAAAGAACAACAGCGCACTTACGAGTGCCAATGTTTCCTTTAAATAACGCTCTTTCGGGCTCATGAAGAAAGGTCGGATAAGATTATGATAAAAAAGATCGGATATGCCCGTGCCAAATATAAGGCGTGGATAAGGATGACGGCGATGTTGACTCTGCTTGCTCTCCTGATCACTTGCTTGGTATCGTGCGGCAAAAAGAATGACAAGGATTTTGAATATCCGGTGCGTACCGTTTCCGATGACGCTCAGGACAAGAGCTTCGGAAGCTATAAGTACACGGAATTCAACGACGGTACCCTGATGCTTACCGAGTATTCGGGAAACGAGGAGTACATCACGATCCCCGATAAGATAGACGGGAAGAACGTGATAGCACTTGCGGGGGATCTGTTTTACGAAAAAACAAACATCAAATCCGTAAAGCTCGGCAAGTACACGGAAATGATCGGCGACTATTGCTTTGCCGGTTGCACGGCACTTTATAGTGTCGAGCTGCTTGATAAAGTGTGGTCGATAGGCGCGCGCGCCTTTGACGGAACGGCGTGGCTCTCGGCGAAGAGCGACGAGTTCGTCATCGTGGGGGACGGCGTACTCATAAAGTACAACGGAGATGCGACTTACGTTGAGATCCCTGATGGCGTAAAGCATATCGGAGGGGCTTTTGAGCTGAATACCAACGTGACATACGTGAGGATCCCCGATTCTGTGTATACCATAGGTTCATATTCCTTTTTCGGATGCGAGAGGCTCTGCGCCGTAGATATCGGAAGCCGAGTACAGTACATAGGGGTCAGTGCCTTCAACGACTGCGCTAAGCTCGCGGCAATAGAATTTCCGGACAGCCTTAAGTATATAGATACCTACGCCTTCGCGTATGCGCTCTCGCTTACGAGCGTAAGGCTCGGCTCGTCGGTAAAATATGTAGGCGACAGCTCGTTCTACTGTTGTACGTTGTTG
>CAYYND010000099.1:0-4220 GCA_964472845.1 uncultured Lachnospiraceae bacterium
CTCATATCTGCGCGCCGCGGTCACACGATGCCGATCTCGGTCTCATATCCGCAATGACTCTCGCTTTCATTTATTTTTATTTCCTTAAATCCTTATTTTTCGCTGAGATACAGCTTGTTTGCTCTTTTCTGACCGACAGCCTTCGATGTAGATCCCACGGGGACAAAGACCGTCAACACCGATCCGTTCGGTATATCGTAATGCGCAAGCTCATCTTCGATCTTTTCTCTGAAGAGCAGACTCATAGCCAGCTCGCCCACCGCGCTGTGATTTGCACCGCCGTATACCTCATTCTCATCTGAAAGGTTTTCGGATGCGCAAAGCCCCACGCGAATACACGGAACGCTGTAACGATCAAATATCTTAAGCACTTCCTTCGTTCGCTCAACCGCGTCACCATCCGTCAACGGAGTATATACGCCGCGCTTCGCCATATCGCAAAGTTCAGTTCCGTAGAACACGACCGTCGGATAGACCCTTGCGCCGTCAGCCCCCACCGAGCATATTAGTTCAGCCGTCTCGATCTCGGTCTTTAACGTGGAGAGCGGTAATCCTATCATCATTTGACCGATAAGACGGTAACCGGCATCCTTTACCATTCTGCAAGCACGCAGTGCCGTATTTCTGTCGTGTCCGCGCCTGGAAGCTTCAAGAACGGCGTTATCCATACTCTGCAGCCCAAGCTCTATCGTTCCTATCGTGTAATTTGAAAGCACCGACAGTATCTCATCGGATATATAGTCGGGTCTTGTTGACATTCTGATAGATCCCACCGAGCCGCGGTCTATGTATTTCTGTGCGATATCGAGCAGATACACCATAAGCTCTCTGTCGATTCCCGTAAAAGAGCCGCCGAAAAAGGCTATCTCTGCCTCGACACCGAGCGGCATCGTGGAAAGCGCCGCCTCTATCTCGTTCACAACGTTTTCCTTTACAAATTCGGTCTTGCCGGATATTGAATGTTGATTGCAGAAAACGCAGTTGTTTGGGCATCCGAGATGAGGTATAAATATCGGGATGTTTATATGCCTTTTGCTTTTCATCGGAATGTTCACTCGTCCTTTGTCGTGCCGTCAAGCTGACCGAAAAGCACCAAAGCCTCGTGCGCCGCATTCTGCTCGGCAATTCCCTTTCGAGTTCCGACTCCGTGCCCGATGACGTTTGAATCCAACCTTGCCTCTATCGTAAAGGTGCGTCTGTGCTCCGGGCCGCTTATTCCGACGAGAACATAGTCGACCTGACTCGTCCCCGACTGTTGAATAAACTGTTGAAGCTGAGATTTATAATCTCCGACGCCCTCTGCCGCCAGATGCTTAAGCTCTTCCGAAACATAGGGCAAAACGAATTCAGCAACATTGGCTTTACCGTCATCTTTACCGTCAAGGAATATCGCCGCCAAAGTAGCCTCAAAAGCATCCGCCAAAAGGGATTTATTCTCTCTGCCGTGGTTATTTTCTTCGCCGTTGCCGAGCTTTATGAAATCGCCAAGCCCGATCCTCAAAGAATACGACGCCAGAGCCCGCTCGCAAACTACCGACGCTCTCAATTTCGTCAGCTGTCCTTCGGGGTATTCCCTATAATTTGAGTAAAGAAATTCGCTTACAACGAGCTCAAGCACCGCATCACCCAAAAATTCGAGGCGTTCGTTGTTCTCGCAAGGTACTCCCTTTGCCTTGAGCTCATTAGAGTATGACGAATGAGTAACTGCCAATTCAAGTAATCTTATATTGTTGAAGCGGTATCCGATACGCGCCTCAAGCTCGCTTACTTCTAACGGTAATTTAGACAATATACTCACTCCTTTCTGTTTTTTATTTATTGTCGGTTTTTAAATATCTTGTATTGCGTCAGCATCCGATCGATCTTATTTTTCGCTTTCCGCCTGCGCCTTTTCCGCTTTTCTTCTCGCACGACGGTACTCGGTATATTTTTCCATCTCATCGGAAATGACATCCGTCGTATCGTTTTGCGCAATCATTATCGCTTGATTGATAGCGTTCTTAAATGCCTTGGCATTTGAAGAGCCGTGTGCCTTTATAACAGGTGCGGCTATTCCGATAAGAGGCGCGCCTCCGAGCTCGGAAGAATCATAATTATGCTTAAACTCAGAGAGAGGCTTTTTTACGATCAACGCGGAAAGCTTGGTGAAAATACTGGCATAAAGAATACTCTTCAGTTCCTTCATAACCAGCTTGCCCGTACCCTCTATCGACTTTAAAAGCACGTTGCCCGTGAAACCGTCGGTTACCAGAACATCGCAGGCATTAAACGGCACCTCGCTCGACTCGACGTTTCCTATGAAGTTTATTCCCGGAAGCTCCGAAAGTCTCTTATAACATTCGACCATAAGTGGAGTCCCCTTTGTAGGCTCGGATCCGTTATTGAGCAATCCGACTCTCGGCGCCTCTATTCCGTAAAGCTTTTTCATATAGGCACTGCCCATCACAGCAAACTGCTCCACGCTCTCCTCGTTTACAACTACGTTGGCACCCGAATCTATCAAAAGCACAGGCGGCTTCATGGGCAAAAGTGTTGCGATCGCCGCACGTTGAACCCCCTTTATTTTATGAGCGATAAGGGTCGCGCCGGTAAAAAGTGCGCCGGTATTTCCCGTACTGACAAAAGCGTCGCCCTTTTTTTCAGAAAGTAACGTCAGCCCTATATTCATTGAGGACTCTTTTTTTGATCTTACGACCGCCATAGGATCGTCCTCCATATTTATAACGGTTTCGGTATGTATTATGTTAAAATCGGAAGGATCGCATCCGTTTTCCGTCATTATACGCTCTATGTCGGATCTGTTTCCGACGACGGTAAAGCTCACATTCCTGTTTTCCTTTGAAGCCAGACACAGCCCCTTCACGGTCTCCTCGGGGGCATTGTCCCCGCCCATCACATCAACTATAATGACCATATCATTCCTCCGATCATTCTTCGGTGGCAGTACCGTTTTTTTCGCCGAAGATACTTTCCTTGACCGTATTTATCTCACTCAAGGAGCGTTCGGCATACACCGCATATTTTGCTTGCTTACCGCCTTTTACACGGTAATCGAGCGGTTCTATTATTCCAAAATTTGCGTTCATAGGTGTAAACTTTCCGCTGACAGACCCAACGCTCACGTAAGAAGCCATCGCTCCGAGCATAGTCTGCGCAGAAAAAACGTACCTTTCGAGTCCGAGCACTCTGCGTGCGGCATTTATACCCGCTACAAAGCCCGAGCCTGCCGATTCCACATATCCTTCAACTCCCGTCATTTGTCCCGCGAAGAATACATTTTCATTCGACCGTAAAGCATAGGTATCGGTCAAAAGTTTCGGAGAATCAAGATACGTATTTCTGTGCATTACGCCGTAACGCATAAACTCCGCATTTTCAAGTCCGGGTATCATTCTGAACACGCGCCTTTGCTCCGGAAAGGTCAGATGAGTCTGAAATCCGACAATATTGTACATACTGCCTTCTGCATTTTCGCGACGAAGTTGAACGACGGCATAATATTCCTCGCCCGTCACAGGATTATTTAATCCCACGGGCTTTAAGGGGCCGAATCTCAGGGTATCATAACCGCGTCTTGCCATAACTTCAACGGGCATACACCCCTCAAAAACCGTGATATCCTTCTGTTCCTCTTTGTCAAATTCCTTAAGTGCCGCTTCCTCGGCACTTACCAAAGCCTCGTAAAAGGCATCGTACTGCTCCTTTGTCATAGGGCAGTTGATGTAATCGGCGTCGCCCTTTCCGTACCTTGAAGCGAAAAAAGCAGTACCCATATCTATCGTCGAAAAATCTACTATCGGAGCCGCTGCATCAAAGAAATGCAGTCCCGAGCATCCGAGATCCTTCTCGATATAGTTCGCCATACCGTCAGAGGTAAGAGGCCCCGTAGCTATTACGGTTATCTCCTCGCTCTCGACAGAGATCATCTCGCGGCTGATTATCTCGATGTTTTCGTCGGACTTTATTTTCTCGGTAATATACGCCGAAAACTTTTCTCTGTCCACCGCAAGCGCCGAGCCCGCGGGAACTCTTGTCGCGTGTGCCGCTTCCATAATAAGTGACCCGAGCTGCGACAGCTCCTCCTTCAGAAGTCCGACCGCGTTTGTTATGCAGTCGGATCGCAAAGAGTTTGAGCACACCAGCTCGCTGAATACGGGTGAATGATGCGCCGGGGTATATTTAATAGGCTTCATTTCGTAAAGTCTTACCTTTACTCCGAG
>CAYYND010000100.1:0-4038 GCA_964472845.1 uncultured Lachnospiraceae bacterium
CATCTATATATATCTGCATGGGGAAATCTCTGTCGACGCGTATCATTCCGACATATTCGATATTTTCGTACGGACAGTCAAACACCGCAACGCCCTTATTTTCCGTATCGTAAGGTACCAATATATGACGATCGCACATCAGATGCGGCACGGTCTGCTTTTTGAAGTATCCTGTCGCCGTCCTATCCCCTCTTGCGTCCTTTTTACAAGCATCCGTGACGATCTTCCCGGAATCAAGGCAATATTCCGCTGTTACTACGTTTTCGTCGACAGTAAAGTGTCTTACCTCGTCACTGCCGTTGATATATTTTTGATGAGCTTGCGTCATAATATCGTCCCAAATATCAACGCAGGGATTACGCAAAAGTCCCGTAAGCTCGCGCGGATATTCGTATCCGTACCATACACCGCATATATAGTACGGTGTATATCCTATCATCCATTTGTCACAATCGTTTTCGGTGGTGCCCGTCTTTGCGGCACAGTCCATAAAGCTGTCAAGCGTTACATTGTGCGCCGTTCCCGAGCTTACGACCTCAGAAAGTATCTGCGTCATAATGGAGGCGGTATCCGATCCTATGACCATTTGAGGGTCTGTATCGTTTGAAAGCAAGATCCTGCCATCACTATCGGTAACGCGGTAATAGGAACGGTATCCGTTATAGTACCCCTCCGATGCGAATATTGAATATGCGGCACTTATATCACGAAGCGTTGTGCCGTTATACATCTGACCGAGTGCTAAAGATACGACTTGCTTGTCATCTTCGATCAGTCCGGATATCTTCAGCTTATCGGTCAGAAAATTATAAGAATTTTCAACACCGAGAGCTTGAAGCACCTTAACGGCTACGGTGTTTGTTGAATGTTTGACCGCGGTGTTTATATTGGTAAGACCGTGATATTCAAATGTGTAGTTATACGGCCAGGGGCGCAGTTTTTTATTGCTCGTGCTGTCCCGGACAAAGCTCACGGGGGTGTCATCAAAAACGCTTGCATAGTTTATAAGATCTCTGTCGAGCGCCGGCGCGTACACGGAGAGCGGCTTTATTACGGAACCTGTCGGTCGCTGTGCCTTTGAAGCAAAGCTCATAATACGGTTCGCACTTTTGATACCCCTTGCGCCTACAACTCCGAGTATATCTCCCGTCTTAGAATCGATCACTATTGCCGCCGATTCTGCGGTAGTACCGTCATTGTGAACGGGAAAATTGACTGAATCGGCGTAATAGCTCTCAAGCACGGACTGTATTTCGGGGTCGATCGCAAGATATATACTGAGTCCGCCGTAATAAACGACTCGGCTCGCCTTGTCGTAGGTATATCCGAACTTTTCCATAAGATCGTTTATGACGTCCTCGATCGCCATATCTACGTACCATGAATTTATCGTCTCATCTCCGACATTTCCCGATATATTCAGCACTGTCGGAGCGCCCGTCGCGCTCTCAAATTCATCCTGAGTTATATATCCCTGATCAAGCATAAGACCAAGTATCATATTTCTTCGCTCAAGATTATTTTGAGGATTGTTTTCGGGGTCAAGGTTTGATGGACTGCTCGTTATCGCCGCAAGCGACGCACATTCCGCGAGGGTCAACTCGCTTACGCTCTTTGAAAAATAATACTCAGCCGCCTCGCCGACTCCGCAGTTCCCGTGTGCCAGATTTATTATATTGAGATACAATTCAAGTATCTCTTCCTTTGACATCTTGCGTTCAAGATCTGCGGCATATATCATTTCCTGTATCTTTCGGGTAACGCTGTATTCACTGTTCCCCGTAATATTTTTAACTACCTGCTGAGTTATCGTTGAGCCGCCGTAGCTGTCCCCGTGATGCAGGATATAATTGATACAAGCGCCGAAGGTTCTGCGGATGTCTATTCCCCTGTGATCAAAAAATCGTTTGTCCTCGATAGAAATAAAGGCGTTTATTAAGTTCTGCGGTATGTCTTCGTACTTCACTATCACACTGTTTTTGGCAATACCGACCTTTTCTCCGTACAGCTCGGCTTCGCCTATACGATTCGATCGGTCTTTGAAATTATAGTAGTATAGCTTTGTTTCCTTTGCGACCTGATCGACCGTATATTCGGATATATCTACTTCATCGAGAAAATTTCGGTCAATATATACCGCCGATCCGGCTATCACCGCCGTTCCAAAAAGCAGGACAACGAGTCCCGATATACATATCACTCTCAGAAGCAGATCTCGTCCTCTTCTACTCTTACCATCCTTTTTGCCTTTTTTGACCATGATCCTTTATCATCTCCCCGAAGCGGCACCTAATACCGATTTCTGCCACATATTTTTTAAAAATCGCATTTGATCTTTTAATAATATTATGGCTTCGTAAGACGATAATTCGCTTTGAAAATTAAGGAAAACAGGATCGAGAGAAAGATCTCAACCCTGTTTTTAAACTATTGAATATATTTTATTTAAGCACTACATTTTCCGAGCCGAGAAGGCTTTTGAATTCCGAAAGGATGTAGTCACTGAGCTCTATTCCGCCGCTTCTTTTCAAATATGATCTTTTCTCCGTGTCATAGTAGCAAACGGGAAATCTTCCGTCAAATATACAAGCTAAATTTTCAGCCTTTTTGAATTCTTCGCTCTGCACCGAAGGAATACGCAGATACAGTACAGAAGGCTTATGCTTTTCTTGACCTGCCGATTTGTTTTCCGATGCAGGTTCGGCATACGGCTTATCGGAGGTCGCCTTTTTTCTCTCCTTGAAGTCTTTATTTTCTGTCAACGGCATCATAAAATTCACAAGTATTTTGGGGTCTTCGTCATCTCTTTGCGAGAGCGTGCCGTCCAAGAAGACCGGAGAATCTATGTGTATCATTGAGGAATACTGCTCATATTTGTTGGCAAAAGAAATACATTCGATCTGCCCCGTTCTGTCCTCAAGTTTAAAGAATGCCATCTTTTCGTCTTTTTTGGTAGTCTTCAAAGATACAGACGATATCATTCCCGCAACGCTCACCTTTTGTTTGCTCTCTATATTCCTTTCACCGTCATCTTTGTCGTCGTTCAGAGCAAGTATATGGGAAACATGCATAACATCGAAAGAAGCAATATCCTTGGAATAATTATCAAGCATATGCCCCGAAAGATACATTCCCGTCGCGTCCTTTTCGTGCATCAACTTTTCGCGCAGGGTCAGTTCAGGTATATCCGGGTACTTAAATCCCGTATCTTCTCCGTGCTCATCATCCGTATCGACAGAAAACGCCAAGGAAAACATATCTATCTGCCCCTCGATGTTGGAACGGTTCTTATCGGATTCAAGATCGAGTATCTTCTCATACGAGGCAAGCAACTGACTTCTGTAAGTGCCGAGCCCGTCAAACACTCCGGCTTTTATCAAGGATTCGATCTGCCTTTTATTCAGATCCTTGGATCTCATTCTGCTGACAAAGTCCTCAAATGAAGAAAACGGAGAGGTCTTTCTTTCGGCGATCACGTCATTTATGAAATTTCGACCTACGTTTTTGATCGCCAGCAATCCGTACATAATGTCATTTCCGCTTACGTGGAAATACATATGACTCTTGTTAATGTCGGGCGGAAGCACCTTGATTGAGAGCTTGGAACATTCGTTGATATATTCCGCAAGCTTGGTCGCGTTGTCAAGGACACTCGTAAGCAATGCCGCGTAATATTCCCTCGGATAGTGGGCTTTCAGATATGCCGTTCTGTACGAAAGTACGGCATATGCCGCCGCGTGGCTCTTGTTAAAAGCATAATTTGCAAAGCTTGACATATCGTCAAATAGCTTTTCCGCTTTTTCGGACGGTATTCCGTTCTTTGAAGCGCCTTCTATAAATGCCGTACGCTCGGCAAAAAGCACTGACGCCTTTTTCTTTGACATAGCGCGTCGCACTATGTCCGCGTGGCCGTAGGTGTAGCCCGCAATATCGCGGAATATCTGCATGACCTGTTCCTGATAGACGACGCAACCGTAGGTCGATCTGAGTATGGGCTCAAGCCGAGCGTATATCGTACGATCTTCCGGAGCTTGAGCC
>CAYYND010000101.1:0-4010 GCA_964472845.1 uncultured Lachnospiraceae bacterium
GCCGATCGTGATAACGAAAGGAATATCGGATTTACCTGAAAGACCTACCTTTTTAAAGATGGGGTCTAGTACGACGGCAACACGGGACATATAGCCGCAGTCCTCAAGCAGAGCGATGAGGAAGTACATAACCATAACGAGAGGCAGGAATCCGACAACGGCGATAAGACCGCCGATAACGCCGTCAACAAGTATTGCCGAAAGCAACGGATTGGCGTTTTCAAGAAGTCCGCCGACCCACTCCTGGAACATCTCAAGCAGTGTTACAAGACCCGGGATCGTCGTTCCGTTTTCAAATTCATAGCCGTTGGCGATCCAATCGCCGAGAGTTGACTGTGAGATATAGAATACCAAGAACATAACTACGGCAAATATCGGAATACCGAGCCATTTATTCATAAGGATAGCGTCTATCTTATCACCGAAGTTCTTGTTTTTTGTGAGGACCTTACGGGTCTCGACGTCTTTTACTATCTTATTTACAAATTCAAAGCGCTTACGGTCGGCAGCTTCAACGACTGCCTTGTCCGTAAGGTCGATATCGCCCTGTATGTACGGTGCCTTCTGCGCTTCCTTTGCGTGAGCGACCGCCGCCTCGACTACCGCCTTCAAACCGTCAGCCGAGATGGATACCGTGTTGACAACGGGACAGCCGAGCTTTTCGGACAGTGCCTTTGCATCGATCTTTGTGTCCTTCTTTTCGTTGATATCACTCTTGTTCAAAGCAACAACAACGGGAATGCCGAGCTCGAGCAGCTGAGTAGTGAAAAACAAGCTGCGGCTCAAGTTTGTTGCATCAACTATGTTGATTATGGCATCCGGGTTCTCTTTCTTTACATAAGAGCTTGTGATGCTCTCTTCGCTCGTGAAGGGAGACATTGAGTACGCGCCGGGAAGGTCGACCGCGATAAGCTGATCGTTACCCGCGTACGATTTTTTGATCGGGTGTTCTTTTTTTGCTACGGTAACGCCCGCCCAGTTTCCGACCTTTTCATTTCGTCCGGTCAGGGCGTTATACATAGTAGTCTTGCCTGAGTTGGGGTTTCCCGCCAAAGCAATTCTCATGTTTGATATCCTCCTCTGTGTTGATCCTTTCGGATTAAAATTTGATCCTTTCGGAAGCAAAGTACCGAAATACGTGGTTAGCATATGCTAACCATATGTCAAAAAAGCAATCAGCTTGCTTTTAGCTTTTATGGCATACGGTTATAGTTATATTATTATATAATTATAGCTTGAGCAAGCTGATTATCGATGTTATATCTGCCGTCCTTGATCGCTACGACACATCCGCCTTTGAGATGACGCACTACCGTTATCTTCTCTCCGCTGTAACAGCCGAGGGAGAACAAGAAGGCATCAAGCTCCTCGTCATCAGTCTCGATCTTGGTGATAACGTATTCTACTCCGTCAAGCGCTTCTTTTAAATTCATCTTTCTTGTCCTTTCACGCCGCAGATTTTTCGGTTAGCCTTTGCTAACCATCGTATATTATATAGATTTTTTCCACGTTTGTCAACATTATTTTTAACATTTTTAAATTTTCGTATATCAGCACAAAACAGTTAGCGTGCGCTAACTGTTTGCATTGTGAAAATATATAAAAATGTTAGTTGAAATTAACTTTTTGTAATGCTCCGCCCGTGAAAGCGCAAAAAGAGCGCAGTGCTCTGCACCGTGCGGAAGGGATCGTAATCCCTTTTTTCTCCGAAACGGGAGCTCTGCGCGCCTTCACACCTCGGTGCTTACCTCGGTCTGTAATCTATGATATCCTTCATACTGAATTCGTTATCTATTGCTCTGCCGACTCCGATGCAAACTGCGTCAAACGGACGTTTGGAACGTGTAACTCTGACCGTGGTACGATCGCTTATCTCGCGGTCTAGTCCTGCGATAAGCGAGCCGCCGCCCGAAAGCATTATTCCGTAGTCGTAAATATCCGCCGAGATCTCGGGCGGTGCGTCCTCAAGCGTGCCGAGTATCGCAGAAATGACCTGGCTTACCTGCTCCGATATGGCTTCTCTTACATCCGCCGAGGTAACGGCTATCTTAGCGACAAGACCATTGGAAAGGTCTCTGCCCACCACCTCGAAAGCGCCCACATCCGCCGAGGGATGAGCGCTTCCGACGCGCCGCTTGAGCTGTTCTGCCGTAACATCGGCAATAAGCACGCCGTAGACGTTCTTTATGTATCTTACTATTGCGTTGTCAAATTCATCGCCGGCTATACGAATTGATGAGGAAGAAACTATTCCGCCGCAGCTTATCATAGCCACCTCCGTCGTGCCGCCGCCGATATCGACTATCATACATCCCTGTCGGCTCGCCACCTTAAGTCCCGAACCGATAGCGGCAGCCATAGGCTCAAGCATCGTTGCAACGGTCTTGGCGCCCGCGTCGTATGCGGCATTCTCGACGGCTCTTTTTTCGACCGTCGTAACTCCCTGCGGTACACAGATAAGAGCCGCGGGGCGATTTATAAGGGATATAAGCTCGGTCTTTCGCATAAAATCATTGAGCATCAAGGTAGTAACATCGATATCGGCAATAACGCCCTCTCTCAAGGGTTTATAAGCGACTATGTTAGTCGGTGTTTTGCCGAGCATTTTCTTTGCCTTTTCGCCCGTTGCGATAAGTCTGTTTGTCGCTCTTTCGATCGCAACAACAGAAGGCGCACGAAGCACTATGCCTCTGCCCTTTTGATATATCAACGTGTTGGCTGTTCCGAGATCGATGCCTATTTGTTTTCCCATAATAATCCCCACTCCGCCGCCGTGCGGCGGTACAAATGCTTTGAAAGCTCAAAAGATCTGACGATATTGCTATACGGCAAAAATATATTGAACCATATTGATTATACTATATATTTTTTGATATGTCAATAGAAATATTTTGCCCGTTCCCTTTAAAATTTCAATTTTATCGCTCGTTATCAAAGCGAAAAGATCGGCTTGATCAAAGGCTTCAAGTCGATCTTTCATTTTTAGACGGTCTACGTTCAATGCCCCTGAAGCTTTGACAGATGCGCTTTTATGGCAGCCATAGACTCGTCGCTTATGCCGTGCTCAAGCTTGCAGGCATCCTCTGTGGCGATCTTTTCGTCAACGCCGATGGCGATCAAAAATTCCGAAAGGACGCTGTGTCTTTCGTATATCTTCTCGGCAAGAGAGCGACCTTCGGCGGTAAGGCTCAAGTGACCGTGCGAATCCACCGTAACGTATCCGCCCTTCTTAAGTACGCCGATCGCGCGACTTACGCTCGGCTTTGAAAATCCCATATATTCGCCAACATCTATCGCGCGTACCAGAGGGCTCTTTCGCGACAGGACCAATATAGTTTCAAGATACATCTCGCCAGATTCCTGTATGCTCATATCCATCCTCCTGACTTACGGTATTAAAAAAACAGATTTCTCCGGTGAACGTCTTAAAGGAAGTTCACCCGAACCCACTCAAGAGCTTCCCAAAAAGTATTATTTGCTTTAATTTGGCGTCCACTCGACGATTTTAAATATTTTTTTATCATATATATTTTATCACGGATCCAAGCTTTTTGCAAGAGGTAATTTGCTCTGCGAGCCTTTTTCTTTTCCGAATATGCGAAATATGTGTACAAACGTATATGTTTTTCAAAAAGCACTTGACAAAAGTCCACGCTTCGAGATAAAATATAGGCGGTATAGTTATATTGGCATACGGAGTAAGTGAGGTAAAGATGCTTGATTTTTTAAAAAACAACGCGGGAAATATTATCATCATTGCAATACTTGCGATCATAGTATTTCTCATCATCAGAAGAATGGTAAAAGCCAAAAAGCAAGGAAAGAGCTCGTGTGGGTGTGGTTGCGGTTGCGGCTCATGCCCGATGTCGGACAAATGTCACGGGGAGTCCGAAAGTAAAAGCGAAGACGCGCAATAGAACGGCGAAGACTTTCACAAAAAATTATATAAAACTTCTCTGTAAAGTTTTTTGGCTCCACCTTTTTTTCAAAAAAGGTGGAAAAATCTCCAA
>CAYYND010000102.1:0-1739 GCA_964472845.1 uncultured Lachnospiraceae bacterium
TGTTTAGATCTCTGTATGCTGACTAAGGTTTTTATCTGTCTTTTTGTCGCTCGACTATTTTTTCTGTCACTTTCTTGTCACTCGACAAAACTTTTGGGCAAAAGCCCAAAAGAGAACCAAATGAAGTACATTTCAGCGCAAGCGCTGAAATCGGAAGGTGCTCAGACGCCGCGCCTTTGAACCGGCTTTGGCAAGGACGCTACACAGTGTAGTCTGTTGACCTGTTATTGACGTACCGGCGGATTGAAAAGGGGTGCTGTGCGAACATAGGGAACAGAGGCGAAATAATTTAAAAAAAATCCGCTGCGAAAGCAAAAAAATAAACACACACACAACCGAAAAAATGAACATTGACTCAATAAGCCTTGAAAATTACAGAAACATAGAACGTGCCGAGATCGAATTTTCTCGCGGCGTCAATGTCATCGAAGGACTCAACGCTCAGGGAAAAACCAATATGCTCGAGGCTGTCTATTATATGTCGCTCGGAAGATCCTTCCGACGCGCTCCCGACAGCGAGCTGATAAAGATCGGCGAGAGCCGAGCGTCCGCCGCCATTTCCTTTACAGACAGCGTAAGACCGCAAACGATGGATATGGAATTCATTTCCGACCGCGGAAGAACCGTTCGCAAAGCTCGCCTTAACCGCGTTCCGATCAAAAAAATGAGCGAGATCGTCGGAGTCTTTCGCTCGGTTCTCTTCTGTCCGAATCACCTTTCTATTGTAAAAGACGGGCCTGCCGTAAGGCGAAATTGGATCGACGTCGCGCTCTCTCAACTCGATGCTTCTTATATGCACGAGCTGAAAAGATACTGCAAAATACTCGCCGAACGCAATACGCTGATCAAAAATTGCCGCTTTGGCGGCGCGGATCGCGCATTTGACGATACCATCGGAATGTGGTCGGAACAGCTCGCCGAGAGCGGTGCCGAGATCACTTTAAAGCGCCTCGAATACCTCAAACGTATCTCAAAGCACGTGGACAGGTTCTTCTTTGAGATGACGGGCGAGACCTCTCGCGCCGAGAAAATAGACATTTCGTACGTCTCATCGTCTGTTCTTGGCGGCAAAGATCAGCTCGGAGACGGCGAGGGCGGCGCGGAAATAGATGCTGCGGAAAGCAAGAACGCCGTCAAGGAGAGTCTTTACAAGCTTTTGATGAGCCGTCACGAGCGTGAAATTGCGCTCGGGAGCACGCTTTTCGGAATTCACAAGGATGATATCAAAATAAAAATAAACGGTTCTGCGGCGCGAAATTTTGCCTCACAGGGGCAACAGAGATCGATCGCGCTCGCATTGAAGCTTGCCGAGGGTGAGCTTTCGACGGAATATACGGGTGAGAGTCCGGTGTTTTTGCTTGATGATATGCTCTCGGAGCTTGACACGCGGCGGCGGGAATATATTTTGAACGAGCTTGGCGAGCGGCAAGTGATAATCACGACGTGTGAGAGTATCGAAAGTCTTTCCGGCGTAGGTAACGTCAGAAGAATAGCTGCGGAAGGCGGAAGATTTTCGATAGTGTAGAGTTGCTCGGGGCGCCGCCCCGTACCCCGGCAGCTTTTTTGAAAAAAAGCTGCGCAAAAAACTTAAAAAAGAGAAATAACTATTTCTTCTGTGAAGTTTTTCCGGGGTGTGGACCGCTTTTTTTAAAAAGGGGTCCACGAAAAAGACAAATGCTTTACATCGGGGCGCCGCCCCGTACCCCGGCAGCTTTTTTGAAAAAAAGCTGCGCAAAAAA
>CAYYND010000102.1:1839-3997 GCA_964472845.1 uncultured Lachnospiraceae bacterium
TGTGAAGTTTTTCCGGGGTGTGGACCGCTTTTTTTAAAAAGGGGTCCACGAAAAACACGAAAAACAAAAAAAAGAAAGCAAAAACTATGTATCTTCACGTCGGAAACAACAAAAACATCAGAAAAAGCGAGATAATCGGCATATTCGACTTCGACAATGCCACGCTCTCCGATATATCTCGAAAATACCTTGCCGAAAATCAACGCCGCGGACTCATCGAGACCGCAAATGACGAAATTCCCAAGTCCTTTATCCTCTACTTCTCCCAAAAAGACGGCTTCTATAAAATATGCTTCTCTCAGCTCTCCGCAGGCGTTCTCGCGGAAAGAGAGCTGTTGCAATAGATCACGACAAACAACTAATACCGAAAAGGAAACATAAATATGACGATTTTTGAAAACATTCCCGCATACGACAGCCCGAATGATGAGCTTACCGAGAACGAAAAAAAGAATACGGAGCTTCAAGACTCGAACGGCAAATCCGCCGAAAAAAGTAAAAAAAGCGAAAAAATCGAAAACTTTGAAGATCCCGAATTTTTCGAAGATCCCGAAGACTCCGACAGCGGGGCGATCGAATACGAAGACGTAGACACCGACGGCGAGCTTGCCTCTGCCGTTACCGACAAGGTCTACGATGAAAATCAGATCCAGGTCCTCGAGGGTCTCGAGGCGGTCAGAAAACGACCGGGTATGTACATCGGCTCGACCTCCGCAAGAGGTCTGCATCACCTCGTTTACGAGATCGTAGACAACTCCATTGACGAGGCGCTTGCGGGGCATTGCGGCCGCATTGAGGTCGTGCTCCATCCCGACAACAGCGTTTCCGTCCGCGACGACGGGCGCGGAATTCCGAGCGCGATACATCCCAAAATGGGTATTCCCACGCTTGAGGTCGTATACACCGTGCTTCACGCCGGCGGAAAGTTCGGCGGTGACGGCTATAAATTCTCCGGCGGACTTCACGGCGTCGGTGCGTCCGTTGTAAACGCGCTCTCCGAGTGGGTCGAGGTCGACAACTGCCACGACGGACACAGATATACCGAGAGATTTGAGCGTGGCATCGTTGCCCGTCCCTTCAAAGACGAGGGCGAGACCGAGTTGCACGGGCTTTACGTAAGATTTAAGCCCGATCCGACGGTATTTGAGACGGTGGTATTTGATTATCCGACTCTGCTCAACCGTCTGCGCGAGCAGTCATTTTTGAACGCAGGCGTTAATATTGTGCTTCGCGACGAAAGATACCTCGACGGCGAGGAAACGGCGCGAGAGGACGATCTTTGCTACGAGGGCGGCATACGCTCCTTCGTTGAGTATATGAACAAACTAAAGCACGGCGAGGTAGTCAATCCCGAGGTCATCTATATGGCGGCTTCAAAAGAGGACAGTGTTGCCGAGGTTGCGCTTCAGTATAACGACTCCTACAACGAGACTCTTATGACCTTTGCGAATAATATAAACACCGTCGAAGGCGGAACGCACGAGGTCGGCTTCAAGACGGCGCTCTCAAAGGTACTCAACGACTACGCGAGAAAATATTCCATCCTCAAGGACAGCGATAAGAACCTCTCGGGCGAGGACGTGCGCGAGGGACTTACCGCGGTCATTTCCGTCAAGCTGACGGAGGCTCAGTTTGAGGGTCAGACAAAGGCAAAGCTCGGCAACAGCGAGATGCGTTCGTTTGTTTATAACCTTGTTGTAAAGAAGCTTTCGGAATATCTTGAGGAAAATCCTGCCGTAGGAAAGGCGATACTTGAAAAGGCGCTCGCGGCATCTCGCGCAAGAGAAGCGGCGAGAAAGGCGCGCGAGGCGACACGCCGCAAGGGATATCTCGAAGGCTCGACGCTCCCCGGAAAGCTTGCCGACTGTCAATCGAAGGATGTCGGACTTACCGAGGTCTATCTTGTAGAGGGAGACTCCGCGGGAGGCTCGGCAAAGATGGGAAGAGACAGCCGTTTTCAGGCGATCCTGCCGCTCAGAGGCAAGGTGCTCAACGTCGAGAAAACGCGTCTTGACAAGGTTTATTCCAACACCTCGCTCATACCGATAATTCAGGCGCTCGGCTGTGGTATCGGAGACGAATTTGATATTACCAAGCTGCGTTACGGAAAGATAATCATAATGGCGGATGCCGATGTTGACGGCTCGCATATCAGAAT
>CAYYND010000103.1:0-3937 GCA_964472845.1 uncultured Lachnospiraceae bacterium
GCGGACGACGGTTTGCAAAGCAAACATCCGCCCGTTGTCGGATCGTTTGTTTTCGACCAAACGTTCCACCGCACAGGAAAATTTGATCCATTCCGTAGGGGCGGACGACTCTGTCCGCCCGTTGTCGGATCGTTTGTTTTCGGGCAAACGTTCCGCCGCACAGGAAAATTTGATCTTTCTTGTATGGGCGGAAATGTTTGATTAAATCTTTCACTTTTCGGGCAAACGTTCCGCCGCACAGGAAAATCTGATCCATTCCGTAGGGGGAGGCGCTTGCACCTCCCGAACTGTTCCGACAGGCACGGGCGTCGCCTCGGTGCAAGCTCTCCGCGCTGAGAGGTCAAGCCTCGTCGAACATTTGTTCTTGATTGCAAATAAATTCTACCACGCCGAAACGCAAAATTGTGCACCTCTTTTTGCCTTTGCGATTTTTTTCGAATAATTGTCAAAAGCGTACACATAATATTCAAGCATCGCCCCACAGATTGTGCACAGAGACGAAAATTTGGCAAAAGGAAAAAAGTGCCTTGATTTTCGCGAAAGTTTGTGATATTATTCTAAATGAACACGAACATTTGTTCGCTTGTCTTGGTGTCCTCTCAAGCCGAGGCTCGCGACTGCTCCGTTCTATGCTCGTGGAAGATGTTATGCAGTAAAACAAAATGCCGAGAGAGGCAGGTTCGCGGCAAAGACCGCGGCGGAAAGGAAAAGGTAAAATGTGTATGATTTGCAGAAATATAATTTGCCCGTCAAGCTGTCCGAACTGTGAGGACTCGGGCGCGCTGAGGGAGCTTCGTTCAAGAGACGCCGAAACAGAGCCCATCAGCGAATGTTCGGCGTGCGGCAAGGAGCTCTACCCCGGCGATACGGCGCTCCTGCTTGAAGATATCGTTTTGTGCGAGGCTTGCGCCGCCGAGGCGACAGTGCGCCTCTCCTCCGAGCGCGACGCCTTCAAAGAATAAAAAACGCCAATCAATGAATGACAAATAATCAAAAATATGAAAAATAAGAAAAATAAGAAAAATAACAAAAAGTGACAGGAAAGGCAGGTACAATATGCGTTATAAAAGAAGTGCAACGGATACGACCGGCATAATAAGGATAATAAATGCTCTCTACGCCGACTACGAACGCCGCGAAAAGGAGATACGCACGGGCAAAAACCGTATAAACCGTTTTTACGAGCTTAATAATACTCTTAAGGCATCCGTGGATCTGACTTGCGAGGCATCGATACGCGACGGTATGCTCTTCGATCTTTGCCACGACATCGGCTACGAAAGATCCTCTCTTGCTATGATAATGTCTCATAAGACCTATTACGCAAGAAAAAAAGCGGCAAAGCTTGAGGCGGCAAGACGGCTCGGCTTGCTCGAAAGCCCGATCGTAAAAAAATAAAAAACAAAAGCAAAAAACAATCGACACGCTCTCCTCAAATTTCCTCGTTTACATATTGCAAAATCAGAATAAAATAAATCTGAGGATATTATGCTTGGGTTTATACAACCGAAAAAGCACAATACCCGAATAAAATATAAAAAAAAAGATCCCATATCATATAAAGAAAGGAATCTGAATTATGTTAATGGACAGACTCGCCTTGATAATCTCTATCATCGGCGCGCTCAATTGGGGAAGCATCGGTCTATTTAAATTTGATATCGTGGCTTGGATCTGCGGCGGTCAGACCGCGGTCCTCAGCAGGATCATATATACCGTCGTAGCTCTCGCGGGTATCTGGTGCATCTCGCTTCTCTTCCGTGCAAGAGAATCATACGGCAATATCGAAAACTGACAAAAATATATTAAGGGGGACTGCGCACGATCCTGTGCGTCAGCCTCCCTTTTTTCGTGCAACACACACCCCCGGTCGCGCGTTGCACGGCGGCACATAATGCCGAACAATGTCCGATAATCCGCAAAAATGTCATTTTTGCTGTTGACACCGCGCCGAAAATGAGCTATAATTATTGCGGCATTGTGTTACACAATATCATCATTTTTATCACAAAATCGAAAAGGAGTCTTTCTATGAAAGCATTTTTTCAGGAATTTAAAAAATTTATCAACCGCGGTAACGTAGTTGATATGGCAGTCGGTGTTGCCGTTGCCGGTGCCTTCACAAAGATCGTTTCTGCGTTCACAAACGGCTTTATCAGCCCAATACTTGCGCTTCTCTCGGGTGACGCAAATATGTCGGAATTTAAATGGGTCGTCCGCGGGGCGGTCACGCATCTCGACGAAGCGGGCGAGGAGATCATAGATACCCCCGAGGTCGCTATCCTCTGGGGCGCGTTTCTTCAGACCATCGTCGACTTTCTCATTATAGCATTTGCCCTCTTCATAGTAATGAAGGTCTTCAATAAGGCTATGTCTAAGGCAAAAGAAGCCACCGCCGAGATCAAGGACGAGCTTAAGCCGAAGAGCACAAAGGAAGCCGAAGCAGAAAAGGCAAGAGTCGAAGCCGAGAAGAAGGCAGCTGAGGAAGCAGCCGCTAAGGCAAAAGCCGAAGCAGACGCGGCAAAAGCCGAAGCCGAAAAGAAGGCAGAGCTTGCGGCATACGCGGCTCAGGTAGCCTGCACCGAGTCGACCGAAAAGCTTCTCATCGAGATCCGCGATCTGCTTAAAGAGAAACAGTGATTTTGGAATGTTTTAGGATGTTTTAGAATATTTCAGAACATATTTAAGATAACATATTGAAGATAACCAAAAGACCGTTGCACTCAGCTGTAACGGTCTTTTTCTTGTCACTCGGCTATTTTTTCGTTCATTTCTTGCCGCTCGGCAAAACTTTTGGGCAAACGTTCCGCCGCACAGGAAATTCTGATCCATTCCGTAGGGGCGGACGACGGGATAGAGGAAATCTTTTTGTGTGGCGGATGTTCGTCCCTACGAGGTATGCAGAGATTTTACGCCTCAACCATTTCTTTTTTGAAGTTTTTGCGTCGCTTTTTTCAAAAAGCGACCGGGGTACGGGGCGGTGCCCCGAAAAATCCAAGACACGGGGCGGCGCCCCGAAAAAATTAAGAGCCTCGGGCAGACTCAACGCCCACCCAAGGCTCGAAAATCATTCAGTTGTATCTCTGAAGCTATCTAAAAATATCTCTTAAAAGATCTTTTTGCGTTTGAGCAATACGGTCAAAGTAACCGTTCCCGCCGCCGAAAGAACAAACAGAGATGTCATAACGATCACGACGGTCAAAATCTCCTTCTTAAGTTCCTCAATATCGCTTTCGGCGTCCTTTACGCGCTCGGAAAGCGCGCCGATCGCTTCATTCAAGGCGGTCTTCGCCGCATCTATCTCGCTTCCAAGCTCGGCTTTGATCTTATCGTCGGCGGATGTGTTGTTGCCTGCGACCGTCTCAAGTGCCTTTATCGCTTGATCGAGAGCCGTGATCTTGTCGGTAAGCTCCTTGTCGCCGTCCTTGATCGCCTTGTCAAGCGCGGATTTTGCGTCGTTGAGGTTCTTTTGCGCCGCCTCAAGCGATACCTCAAATGCCGATTTTGCCGTGTTGATGGCTGCTGTAAGCTCGGCTTTGAGTGCCGCGTCCTTTACGTCGGCGTAAACCTTGGACACCGCCTCGGCGTTTGCAATCGCCTTGTTGAGCTCATCGATCGCCTTATTCAAGGTCGAAGCGTCCGCTTTGTTTGCGATAGCGGCTGTCAATTCATCCTTAGCCGCGGTCAGATCATCGGCGACCTTATCGATAGCGGTCTTAAGAGTCGTTTCCGCCGAAGCGATCTTTGCCTCAAGATCCGAATCCTTAGTATTGAGCGTGCCCTCAAGCGTATTGAGCGTCGTTGTCAGATTGGCAAGCTCATTAATCGCCGCGGTAAGCGCGGATTTGTCCGCCTTGCTCGATGTCAAGTCGTTAACCTTTTTCTCCGCCGCGGTCATACGAGTCGTAAGACTGTTGATCGCGCTGTTGAGTGTCGA
>CAYYND010000104.1:0-3897 GCA_964472845.1 uncultured Lachnospiraceae bacterium
GCAAAAGCAGATACAGACGAAGAGGAAATGCTTACAGTGCTCTTTGATGCTCAGGCAATGAGAAGGGATCTAACACTAGCTTGCGGTAATACTTTTGAACATCAAATCGAATGTTCGCATGGCAATGTTGATTATGGTCGTATGTCGGATTGGATTCTAAACGCAGAAACTATCATCAGACGTGATTAGTGGTACTTGGACGGTAAGCGCCAACACCTCCGGCTAACCCATCCGATATTTTCAAAATATACAAAAGGAGAAAACACGATGAAAAAACTTTTCGCGCTTCTTCTCGCCGTCATGATGACGGCGACACTGGCGGTGCCTGCCTTTGCGGCAACCGCGATTGACGGAAACAATGCAACCTCTGCTGCAGGAAAGGACGAGGGGAACTACACCATCGGCGTCAACGCCGCCTATCAGGACGGTGTGATGACGGTCAACAAAATCAGCGTCAATGTGTCTTGGGATGCAATGGAGTTTACCTACTCCACCGGTGGAACAAAAACATGGGACGAAAAGACCCATACTTACAAGGATAACGCCACTTCCGTTTGGAGTGAAGGCAAAACCGTGACTGTAACCAATCACTCCGATTCTGCTATTAAGGTCGAGTTTGATTTCAAGGCAGACACCGCTTACAATACTGTGACCGGCAGTTTCGACAACGCTTCCATCAACCTGCCTACCGCAGTGGGCAAAACTACTACCGCCTCCGAACTGACCGGCACTTCCACGCTGACCCTCAGCGGCACGCTGAACAGTTCCGTTACCACATCTACCAAGATTGGTACGATCACCGTCAAGATAGCAAAGGCTTCCAACTAATGGATAATTGACAGCTTGGAGGGGCTGAAAAGCCCCTCCGAGGCTATCATGTCCGATATTGGTCGTTCAAGCCTTTGAACGCTCAATATGAGATATGATAACACAATGAGGTGAACCCTTTTGAAGAATACAAAGAAACCAATCAAGAAGAAGCAAAATACGATCCCGATTCTCGTTGGCGTGTTTGCCGTGGTGCTGGTCACAATGATCGCGGCACTCTGTCTGCCGGGAAAAGAGCCACCAAGGGGGGAATACGTCAAGCCTGCGTTCGATAGCACCGCCGTGCAGGGCTTGCCGGAGGTGGACGCAAGCCTCGGCTACTTCGAACTGTACCAAGAAGGGATGGCGTACCACGTGGCACTTTGCGGCAAACCGACGGTCGATGCAAACAAGTTGACCGTCTATTTCACCAACAGCGAAGGTAACGAAAAATATTTAAAGCTGCGAGTGCTGGATACAAACGGCAACACTCTCGGCGAGACCGGCGTGCTGCGTCCGGGTGAGTATGTGCAGACCGTGACGCTGTCAAAAAAGGTTTCCCCCGACACGAGTCTGCGGCTCAAGGTTCTCGGCTTTGAGCCAGAGGATTACACCAGCGCCGGTTCGGTCGTGCTGAATGTGAAAGTTGCCCGTGCGAATGACACATAGCTGTGAGGCGCTCTCACGGTCATCACCCTCGTTGCCGCCGTCCTGCTGTTCCACAAGAAGATAAACACTCGCCACAAAGGAAAATGAGCGAGATGGCAAAAGCAATTATATGAAATCAGACAACAAAGCCATTTATGGCAATTTTGCAAAAAAAAGCAATAGGTGGTAGTTGAACTGAACCCATAAAAATGGGCATTGAATGAAACCTCTGGTTAATGAATCAAATAAGACCTACGGAAACAGATCAACATCTGAACCGCAGGTCTTATTTTAGTGTGCTCGGCACGCATTATCACTTTGCGGTGAAAGTCCGCTACAGGCTTGGCAGTGGGAACTGTTATTAAACAACATCAAGCTCCTGCGAAAAAGCACAGGAGCATTTTGGCGTTCCTCTTAAGCTACGATCTCAACCCCGTTTTTGAAAATATAGTGGAGCGCCCCGTCCGGCATTACTTTAACCACATCAATGGTCAGCACCCAAAGTCTGTCATCAAAGTCGAGAAGTTTGCTGTCGGCGGCGCTGAATATGCGAATAAAGTCTGTAAACCCATCTGCTCTCGCTTGCTTTGCCATCCGCTCTTGCTCCAAGGCTTTCAGTTACTCGGCAACGTTTTCATAACGCTCGACATATCCATTATATCGAGCGAGGTACTCATCTTGATCTTGGATGGTGGTTGCGTTCTCTTGGATCAGCTTTTGTATGAGTTCGGAAATGACCTCAAGCTCTTGTGTCAATGCCGCCTGGTGCTCATCGATGTCGGTGGTGTCGGAGAATAATCGTGCGACTTCCTCGCAGTTTGCGATAATTTCATCCTTCTCGTCAAAAAGAATGTTGAAGGCTTGAATGAACCTATACTTGATCTCGTCCTCGGAAAGATGCATGGTCGTGCATTTGTGTGTTCCTTTGAATTTGTCGTTGCATTGCCAAATAATGCGGCGGTATTTCTCATTCGTGGAGTTCCACACCTTTGCCCCGAAGAATGCACCGCAATCACCGCAAACAATGCGTGTGGCGAATATGCCGTTGCCGCTGTACTTCCTGCCAAGTGAACGCCGCCTTGCAAATTCCTTTTGTACCCGCTCCCATTCTTCGGGAGGTATGATAGCCGGGCGGCTCTCCTCGACAAAATACTGCGGGACTTCGCCCTCGTTGACTTTTATCTTCTTGGAAAGGTAATCTACCGTGAAGGTCTTTTGCAGGAGTGCCGAACCCTTGTATTTCTCATTGTTGAGGATGCTTTCAACCGTTGTGGCTCGCCATTTTTGGCATTTGCCGGGGGTCCCTTCTTCAAAGTTCTTTTTGATACGCCATTTTTGGTTCTCGCTTGCCGAAAGGCTTTCCTCTTGAGCATAGGATGCGAGGATGGTAGTCTGTTTCGTCGTTGATATACTTCGCATAATCGATGCGAATCACTCCTTCGGTGCAGTAGTGGTAGCACATGTGTCCAGCCCAACCAACATAGCATATTTCTCCGCTGGGGAGAAGCGCTATAAGGTCTGTCGGTTCTTTGGTGGTTGGCTGTGAGCCACCGAATGTGATTCCTTCTGCTTCTGCCTTTGAGTAGAAGGTCTTGCAGGTGTCGGTGTCCTTAAAGTAGAAGTACACCTTGTTTGTTTTGCTGATAAATTGCTTGATTGTTCGCATAGTCTTGCGCTCCTTAATAATTGAGTCCTATCAGAGCGCAAAAAAGCAATCCCATCGTCACGACAGGATTGCTGATTTACTATATCGATCCCATCGTTCAAGCTTTAGCACCTTACCTCTCGGCAGGTTGCTGTGCGATCAACGGGCTTGTCCCTCACGCACTCTTAATAGGTTGGTATTATTATACCACATTATTTCCGTTGTGTCAATAAGTCACTCGTCAATTTCATCATCTTCAACTTCAAAAAGCAATTCAGCCAAATCAGTTAATTTTTGAAGTGAGTCTTGTTGAAAGACTAATACTTCTTGATATCCACTTACCTCGGTAGTAAATGAAAGCGTATGGCCTAATTTCGCATATCTTGATCCTTGTGGAAACGGTTCATCGAATTCATATTCTTTGTCAAAACAAATGTGGATGTTAATAAACTTTGTATCTTCTGTTGGGTGTCCAGCACAGCATCCTGTTGTTGTATATCCTTTGGAGTTCAGTTCCTTAATTATCGGCAATATTAACCGATCAATCTGAACAAGATAGTAAGGATAGCAGCGACACTCACATTCTTCTATGAGATTGAGGCACGAAGGACACACATAGCAATAATCAGAAAGTCCTGTTTTTTCGTGTTTCTGGACCGTCCGAATAATAATGTATTTCCCTTGAGTAGTTGTCTATGTTTTTGCTATTCTCTTGGTTATCGATCAGATATTCTCGGTATTCATCTATTATGCTTTGAATTTCTTCTTCGCTTAGTTCTTGGGGATCGATTGGCATA
>CAYYND010000105.1:0-3897 GCA_964472845.1 uncultured Lachnospiraceae bacterium
GAGGTGAACGTGTTGAGCCCTGACGTGCTCTACCTGTTCCTTTTTGTCTCCAGGGTTTCTTACCGCCGCCTGATACCTCGGTACGGGTAAGAGTGGACTGTGTACCCTGTCTTTGATTCATAAGATATGTTCTTACAGCAGCGTGAAGAACCGATGACTTAACATCAGCTCCAAAAAGCTTGTCCGCAAGTTCCATAGTGCCGACCTCGGCACCCGACATATCGTAAACTTTTACTGTAGGCATTGTACTTCCTCCTTCCGCTTACGCTTTAACCGAGTCACGAACGAACACGATACCGCCCTTAGCGCCGGGAATAGCGCCCTTGATAGCGATAAGATTGTTTTCGCTGTCGATCTTTACTACGACAAGGTTAAGAACGGTCACCTGTTCGTTACCGTACTGACCTGCCATCTTTTTGTTCTTGAAGACGCGAGAGGGACTCGAGTTTGCACCCATAGAACCAACCTCACGGTGAACAGGACCTGTACCGTGCGTCATTCTGAGGATGTGATGACCCCAACGCTTAACAGCACCCGTGTATCCGCGGCCTTTGGTAACACCTGTTACGTCGACCTTCTCGCCTGCGGCGAAGGTATCGACAGTGATCTGCTCGCCTACGGAATGGCTTGCGCTGTTGACTATACGGAACTCTTTAAGATACTTCTTAACATTTCCGCCTGCGGTCTTGAAGTGACCCGCCTGAGGCTTAGTGATGTGCTTTTCTTTCATGTCTTGGAAACCGAGCTGGATAGCCTCATATCCGTCAGTTTCAAGGGTCTTGACCTGTGCCACTGTGCAAGGTCCGGCTTCAACAACGGTTACGGGAATTACATTTCCCTTCTCGTCGAAGATCTGTGTCATACCGACTTTTCTGCCGATGATACCCTTCGTGATCTGTGTTTTGGATTTCATTTTGCCTCCTTGGCTATTGGTTGATGCTTTGAATTTTCCCGTCAAAGCCTCAAAACCGTTCTGCGATTCAAAGCTTCCGTAGAATACACCAACATGACCTTAGTGCTTTTCCGCTTATCTGTTTTAAGAAGGAAGCGGCCCCTCTTTTTGATCCGTCCGTCGCACGCTTTTATTGCCGATATGACGAACGCTTTGCCGTTCGGCATCCTTCGATACGCCTGATGTTAAGCTTCAGATCCTTCGATCAGAGCTTGATATCGATCTCTACGCCGGCAGGCAACTCGATGCTCATGATTCCCTCGCAGAGCTTCTTCGAGGGCTTCACTACGCAAATGAGTCTCTTGTGTGTGCGAAGCTCAAACTGCTCGCGGCTATCCTTGTACTTATGAACAGCACGAAGGATCGTAACGACCTCTTTCTCTGTGGGAAGCGGAACGGGACCCGAGAATTCAGCGCCGTTTCTCTTCAGATACTCAACGATCTTTTCAGCTGCCGCATCAATAAGCTTGTGATCATAGCTCTTGAGCTTAATTTTGAGATTTTCCTTAACTGCCACTTTTTTGCCTCCTATTAGTTTTTTGCTCTGATGCGTTCGTAACGGTTACGCATCGGAATTTCAGGCGGCTTTTATTTTACACTCAGCCGGGCGTTTCTTCGCTCCCGCATTAAAAACGGATTCACGGTAACATCAGCATCTGTTACCTGATCCTTTTGTCAGCAAGCTGTACCCGTCATCTGTAAAAAGCTTTCGCCCGATCAAGCGGACTTGCTCCACGAAAATTCCCCGTCGGCTTGCGCCCACGGCAACCTCTCGCTTCATCGCATAAATTTATACATCAGACTTCAATTATTATACCATATCATATTTTAAAAAGCAACTCACATTATGGGAGAATTTTTAACAATATTATTTGTTTAATTTGTGCATTTTTACTAAGCCATTACATTCTTGCCACGTTTCGATAATATACGAGGCGCGTCTATCCATATTTTTTAATATTCACATTATCGGATTTAAACATACAAACAATTTTAACATATATATTATATAATTATTCTGTCCGACAGGAGGAAAACATTATGAACAACCGAAAGTCATTTACAAATACATTCAAAGATCGCCCCACCGCGCTCCTCACGTGTATCACAGCGAGCACCCTGATAATGACCCTTGCTGTCACGTCGCTTCGCACGCTCGCTTACTTTTTCTTTTACGATAAGGATATCGGATATTTTGTCTCCGGTGATCCGATGTCGACAGTTGCATACATTCTTACTGCGCTCGGGATCGTTTCCGCGCTCGCAGTGCTCTTCATCCCGAAATGCGGCAATAAGTTATCAAGCAAACTTAAAAAAACCGCCAAGACCGCCTCTGCATCGGTGTTGGCAATCGGAGCTTGTGTGCTTATGATAATAAATTACGCTTCGGCGTTTGAAGATATCACAGATTTTGCCTGCATCATAGCATATATCTTAGCCTGCGCATATTTTTCCGTTGATTTCCTCCCTGCCGAAAAGCAAAGACTTTTGAACGGCGTAAGAGTAATATGCGGCTATGCGCTTCTCGTCGGTCTCGGTATCTCCATCACGGACATATATTTCGACAGATATATCCCGATGAACAACCCCGACAAGATAGCCTTGATCTTTTCCATCCTTTTTAATATGCTCTACCTTATCGCAGAATACAGATTTCTGCTGGGTATCCCGAAGAAAAAGATCTATATTTCATTTTCGTTGATCTCGATACTGTTAGGTACATCTTTCTCTGTTTCATACTTGATCGCCGACATTTTCGGTGCTTTGAAAGACGGGGCATACTTGGTCTACGCCTTCGCCTCCCTGATCTCTTCGATGTATGTGCTCATCAGACTGATAGAATATTTGAGATCTGAAGAGGCAACGGAAGAGACAAACGAAAAAAGCACCGATGACGAAGATCCCTCTATACTATTAAATAATGTAGAAAATCTCACAACAGAAGGCGATCCGGAGCAGGTTATCTGCCCCGACTGCGAGATATCTACCCCGGAGCAAGAAAAACATACCGAGGCAGACGATAAAGACAACACAGACAAGGAACAGGATGAGCAATGAAACAAAACGAAAGAATTCAGTGGCTTCACAAAAAAATTGCAGATAACACCTATCCGAATGCGCAAAGGCTCGCGGACAATTTTGAGATCTCGTTGACTCAGGCAAAGCGCGATGTCAGCTTTCTCAAGAATTCCTTGGGGGCACCGCTCTGCTACGACGCGACAAAAAGAGGATATCGCTACGATGAGCCTTATTCTCTTCCCGTCTACAATTCCTCTTCAAACGACGAGGAATTCAACGGCATACTATCATCCGTTGAAACAGACCTGGACAAGAGCGCAGAGCTGCCCGTCATACAGATGCAGCTTCCGTATTCCGCCTCCATTGAGGTTTCCGACAAGCTTGCCGTGTTGGAGCTCCGTCCTTTTATCGTCAGACGAATCGCCAAAGATACATACCTTTGCGACTTTCACAGCGTGGAGGTGTTTCTCGCCGCAATACTTGCCCTTGAAGCCGATATCAAGCTAAAAGAACCCGAATGGCTTCGTCTCAGGTTGGTAGACTCGGCAAAAAGAGTCATCCGAAACAACTCCGATCCGCTTGATAAGTGAGTCGAAAGATAAATTTCAAAAAAATAAAATATTTTTCAAAAAACATATTGACAAACGAACCGTAATGTGATATAATCTCCCTGTTATCCAAAGACAGCAGGTTCCGGTAAAGGCGCAAGCTCTCCTGCCGAGGATAGATTCCATAGAACATTACGGTTCGTCCGTTTATATTATGAGATCTTTCTTCGCAGAGGCACTACGTCTTCGGAAGAAGGATTTTTGTTTATATACCATTTCACATTGGGAGGTGAAAAAAGAAATGCCCAGTAATGCAATTTTAGCGCAGAAGCAGCAGGTGGTTGCAGATCTTTCCGAAAAGATAAAGAATTCTGCAGC
>CAYYND010000106.1:0-3889 GCA_964472845.1 uncultured Lachnospiraceae bacterium
CCCGTAGGGGCGGACGACGGTTTGCAAAGCAAACATCCGCCCGTTACTTTTCGTCCCGCCCGTTGCTTTTCGGGCGAACCTTCCAACGCACAAAAAGATTTCCTCTATCCCGTCGGGGCGGACGAAGCTTTAAAAGAAAAACAATGCGCCCGCCGTGACGGCGGGCGCAACTTTCAAAATTGTTATCGTTCACGCTATTGTTTTAGTTTTCTCTCTCGTTATTGTTATTGTTATTGTTATTATTCTCGTTCTCGTTTTCGATATCAATCTCGACATCGCTCTCGTCCTCGCTCTCACCGTCAACTCTTGTAAAGTTCACGATGCGCTGACCATCGGAAAGCCTCATAACGATGACGCCCGATGCTCCCCTTGAATATGCGGGAATTCCGCTGACAGGCGTTCTTATTATCGTACCCGTATCGGTTATCATCATAATATCGTCGCCGTCCGTGACCGAAGCGATACCCGCAAGGTCGCCCGTGCGTTCATTGATATTGTGACACTTAACGCCCGTGCCGCCTCTGTTCTTCATAGATCTGAAGTGCTCGAAGGGCGTGCGTTTACCGAAGCCGTTCTCTGTTATCGTGATAAGCTGCTTGTCATCGCTTACAATGGCAACGCCCTTGACGATATCGTCTCCGCGGAGAGCGATACCCCTCACGCCGCGCGCACCTCTTCCCATAGGACGAAGCAACTGCGCATTTATCGGGAACCTCACGGCGTTACCCTCTTTACTTGCGATGATTATATCGCAAACGCTGTTCACACGCGCAACGAACACAAGCTCGTCGCCCTCGTCAAGCGAGAGCGCGATCTTGCCGCCCTTGCGGCGGCGTGCGTACTCGGAAAGTAAAGTACGTTTGATAATTCCCTTCTTGGTGACCATCACAAGATAGTCATTGGAATCGACGTCGGAGGTGTCTTGGCTTTCGGTTTCAAGCTCGTCCGTCTCGTCCGTCTCGGAAGTCTCGGAAGTCTCGCTCTCAAGGATATCCTCGGTCTCGTCCTCCGCGGAATCAACCTCCGACATCTCAAAGCTCTTTATCGCAATTATGGACGTTACGGTCTCTCCGGGCTTCAGATCAAGCAGGTTGACGATATTCTGCCCTTTCGCCGTTCTCGACGCTTCGGGGATCATATACGCCTTGCGCATATACACACGTCCGAGGTTTGTAAACATAAGCAGGTGATCGTGCGAGCCGACGCCGAGCACCTTTTCGATAAAGTCCTCTTCCTTGGTGGACATAGCGATCATTCCCTTTCCGCCGCGGCGCTGAGCCGAATAAACATCGGTCGGCTGACGTTTGATATATCCCGCGTGTGTCAAGGTGATTATGCAGTTGTGGCGTTCGATAAGGTCCTCTATAAGTATCTCGTTCTCCGCCTCGACGATCTCTGTCCTTCTGCCGTCGCCGTATTTGTCCGCGATAGCGGTCATTTCCTGCTTGATGACTTCTTTTATCTTATTGATATCCGCAAGGATCTCCTCGATCTCTTTGATAAGGGCATAGAGCTTTGCGAGCTCCTCCTCGACCTTCTCACGTTCAAGACCCGTCAGCTTGCCGAGCGTCATATCGACGATAGCCTGAGCCTGAATGTCCGAAAGTCCGAAGCGCTCCATAAGCGTTGCCTTGGACTCGGGGATGGATCTCGAGGTCTTCATTATCTGTACGATCTCGTCGATGTTGTCCATCGCGATCTTGTAGCCCTCTAAAATATGAACGCGCGCCTTTGCTTTTTTGAGGTCAAAGTTATAGCGGCGGATAACAACGCTCTCCTGATGCTCAATGTATGCGTCGAGTATCTGCGGAAGCGAAAGCGTTTTCGGCTCTCCGTTCACGAGCGCGAGCATATTCATAGCGCACGTGTCCTCGAGCTGAGTAAATTTATAGAGCTGATTTAAAAGTATCTGCGGATTTACGTCGCGGCGGTATTCGACTACTATTCTCATACCGTGCCTGCCCGATTCGTCGCGCAGTCCCGTGATGCCCTCTATCTTCTTGTCCTTAACGAGCTGAGCGATGGACTCGCAGAGCACGCTCTTGTTGACCTGATAGGGAATCTCGGTGAAGATTATTCTGTAATGATCCTCTTCTATGTTGGCTTTGGCTCTGACCATTACCCTGCCCTTGCCCGTCGTGTACGCCTCAAGGATGCCTGCCGTGCCGTATATCGTAGCGGCGGTCGGAAAATCGGGGCCTTTAATATATTGCATAAGCTCGGGCACCGAGCAGTCAGGATTGTCCATACGATAGACCGTGGCGTTTACCACCTCGCGAAGGTTGTGCGGGGGAATGTAGGTCGCCATACCTACGGCGATACCGACCGAGCCGTTTACGAGCAGGTTCGGAAATCTTGAGGGCAGAACGGTGGGCTCGCGGCGGCGGTTGTCGAAGTTCGGCATAAAGTCGACGACGTCCTTTTCGATATCGCGCATAAGCTCGTCGGAGATCTTGGACATTCTCGCCTCGGTGTAACGGTACGCGGCGGCGCCGTCGCCGTCGACAGAGCCGAAGTTTCCGTGACCTTCAACAAGAGGATAGCGGAGGGAGAAATCCTGCGCCATTCTTACCATTGTGCCGTAGACGGCGCTGTCGCCGTGGGGATGGTAGCGTCCGAGCACGTTACCGACCGTTGTCGCGGATTTACAGAACGGGCGGTCGTGGGTCAGGTGATCCTCGTACATAGCGTATATGATACGTCGCTGACCGGGCTTCATACCGTCGCGGACGTCGGGAAGCGCACGAGAGGTTATGACCGACATAGAGTATTCGATAAAGGATTTTTTTACTTCCTTTTCGATACCGACGTCGACTATTTTTTGATTTTCGAATGTTATGTCGTTTTTGTGTTCCACGATATTTTTTACCTTTCTGAAAAATAAGGTTGAGTGTTAAGAGTTGAGGTTTTTTTGCAGAACCTTTCTTAGAAGAAAGGTTCCGCACCTCCAAAGAACTTCAATAAAGAGATTTTTGGTTGTTTTGTAGAGACCGGCGTCCACGACGGTCGGACTTGCGTTTTTTCTCAGACCCCTTTCTTAGAAGAAAGGTTCCGCACCTCCAAAGAATTTCAATAAAGAGGTTTTTGGTTGTTCCATAATTTTACCAAATTCCGTAGGAAGGCGACCTGCGGTCTGCCGGAGACGCCGGTCCCTACAAAATTTCATTTTTACCTGAATTACAACCAATTTCCGGCTGCGACCGCACATTGTTTTCCCCACCCTGTGGAAAACTTCTGTGGGTTTTTCCACATTTTCTTTTTCAAACCCTCGCTCTTTTGAAAAAATGAATTATTTTGCAAAATCCTTGTGGAAAAGTCGGGAGATGGGGGTTTTGTGTCGAGATGTTGCCGCCGTAGCCGAGGCGTGAATTTTTTTCTGTTCCGGTACATCAATAACAGGTCAACAGATCACACTGTGTAGCGTCCTCGCCAAGGGGGAGTTCAAAGAGGGGTCCGCGTTTTTTCTTAAAACTAACTAAATATCCAAATTCTCGGCAAACCTCGCGTTCTGCTCGATAAACACGCGACGCGGATCTACCTTGTCTCCCATAAGCACGGAGAACATCTCGTCACATTCCATAGCATCCTTGACCGAGACCTTAAGCAACGTGCGGTGCTCCGGATCCATCGTAGTCTCCCAGAGCTGCTCGGCGTCCATCTCACCGAGACCCTTATATCTGTCCGCCTCGGCACCGTTTCCGAGCTCGGCTATCATAAGATCCCTTTCGGCGTCCGAGAAAGCGTATCTTTGATTTTTACCCTTGAACACCTTGTAGAGCGGCGGCTGTGCAAGATACACGTGCCCGTCCTCTATAAGCTTCGGCATATGACGATAGAAGAAGGTCAGAAGCAATATTCTGATATGCGATCCGTCGACATCGGCATCCGC
>CAYYND010000107.1:0-3886 GCA_964472845.1 uncultured Lachnospiraceae bacterium
AAAATGGAAAAGGCTAAATATTGCATCGCAGACGAAAGGCTGTCCGTCAAGTGCATCGAAACGCTCGGCAAGCTCGGATATTCCGTGATACTTATGCCTCCCTTCCCGTCCCTTTCAGCCCCCGTCGCCTCTCATCCCGATATGCTGATCTTCTTTCTCAAAGGCAAAATGTTCGTTCACAAGAATTATTATGGCGCGCACTCTGATCTGATAAAAAAGATCGGATATCTTGCAGATGCGGAGATACTCATTTGTGAGGACCGTATAGGTGCAAAATATCCGAACGATATTATTTTTAACGCATTTACTTTTGAGAATTACCTCGTGTGTAATTCAAATCATACATCAGAATGTCTGCTTCGTTACGCAAAGGAAGAAAATTTTAACATCATAATGACACGTCAAGGGTATGCCAAATGCTCAGCGTGCGTGACGGATAAATTTGTCATCAGTGCAGACAAAGGACTTTTGCGCTCGCTTGCCGCAAAAGGCATCGAAATGCTTGAGATATCCCCCGAAGGTGTATCTCTTAACGGATACGACTGCGGATTTATAGGCGGTGCATCCGGTTTTGACTTGAAAGCGAGAAGACTGTTTTTCTGCGGAGATCTCAACAGTCATAAAAGCTGTTCGGAGATATCCACGATATGTCGAAAAAAAGGCATAGAAGCCATATCGCTTTCAGACGAGAGACTTTATGATTACGGAACGCTGATGTTTATCTGACACGGCATCAGTCAGGCTTCCCCTCAAAGGCTTTACAGCCTTCAAGAAACCGCTCTCTCAATTTCGAAATGTCGCGCTCATCCGCGATCGAGTGTCCCGCATACTGCATAGCACCGATCAACGCTCCGAACACGGGTCGTGCGCTTGCGACCCTAAGAGTAACATCCGACGGACATTTTTCGGAAAGCGCCTTGACAAGCTCCGCGCTTGAGGTGATCATACCACCGTTGAGCACGACGGTAAACGGTGCACCTATAAGCTTGTGCGCGGTACTTATATATTCGCCGAGCGAGCACAGAAGACGCTCTTTGATGTGCTTACATTCCGTATCGCCCGACGCGTCGCCTTCAAATGCAAGCGGAGCAAATGAAGCGATATACGGCTTTCCGCCCGCATATATCTCGGGGATGGAATTTTCTATCGGCGATCCGCACAGCTCCGAGGCACGGCGGTAAAGATACTCCGAGCCCCCTCTTCGGTCGTAATAACGAAGTGCCGACTCTATGACCTCACGACCGACATTAAATCCGCTGCCTCCGCCGTCTATAAGATATCCCCATCCCCCTATACGGTGAAGGACGCCGTCCTTAACGGCAAAGCAAACGCTTCCCGTTCCGCTTATAATACTTGCGCCATCAGCCCCTCCGAGCTCGGAATATATCGGCAACAAAGCATCTGTAACTATTTTTATCTTCAGATCATTAAAGCTCGCCTTAACTCCGCACAAGAGTTCTTCCGAACGGCTTCCCGCACCGGCGATACCTGCACACACGTATACGTCCTTCTCCGAATCCGCAAAGCAAAGCAGTTCTTCGATTATGCGGCAGAATATCTGTACCGCCCCCTCAACGCCCACATCGTTCGGGTTTGTAGCGCCAAGCACAGTTCTCGATAAAATATTCATTTTTTCGTCTGCTATCATCGCCTCGGTCTTTGTACCGCCGCCATCTATACCTATGTAATAACTCATATTCAAGCCTCCGTTATCTTATCATTAAGATTATACATCATTAACTCTCCCCTGTCAATTCTTTTGAAAGGAAAGTATCGAAAATGTTACCTCCAAAAAAATTTTTCGTCAAAAAAGATACGATAATCGATCTGCTGTCTTTCTCGTCGGGGCTCGCGGCGGGTGCTTTGGCTATGTATTTTTTCAGTGAAAGCATCGGAATGTCACCGATCATCTTCATATTGCTTTGCGGCTTTACGTTTACCGGAATTGTAAGGATATTTTTTCCCTATTCGAGAATGCCGCGCGCCGAGCGAAAACAGCTCGATGCTATGAGCCGAAAATTTACAGAGGGTGCTTTTGCAAAAAGCGTCAGATACAGAGCAAGACTTCTGCGCGCCGTAAGACTCTTTCACAATAATCAGTTCCGCCGCTCACTGAAAATACTCGACAAGCTGTATTCTCACATTTCAAACGAACAAGATAGGTTTGCGATAAGCTTTTTTACGGGAATGTGTTGCTTTAAGTTCGGATTTTATGATGATGCAATAGACGAATTTCGCGCCTGTCTCTCGGTTAAAAACGACCCGACAGTGCTCTCAAACCTCGGAAATTGCTATTTAAAGCGCGAGATGTACGACGACGCCAAGGAGCTGTTTAGCCAAGCGTACGCCATTGATCCCGCTGATCCTTTCGCCTCAAACGGTCTTGCACTTGCTCTGTACAAGCAGAATGACTTTGAAAATGCGCTCAAATACGCCGAGATATCTTTGAAACTTGAAAATGCGCCTTACACATCATATGCCATAGCCGCTGTCGCTTCGGCGCGTCTTGAAATGATCGGCAAAGAAGGCGATGGATTTTCAGACGTTTCCGAAAAGTACTACAAGGAGCTCGAGGTGCTCGCCCCGAGCTATTCAAAAGAACTGCGCGGCATATTGGATGATATAAATAAAAAATAAAGCGCAGAAATGACCCCCGACATCTATCGTCGGAGGTCATTCTGAATTATCAGAGAATTATGCAGATAAGACCGTTGCTTCCCTCATTGATTATACGTTCAAGCGTCTCGGCAAGCTTCTCCCTCGATTCGTCCGGCATATGCTCAAGCTTGGTATGCAATCCCTCATTTACAAGCTCATATAGGGTTTTGCCGAACATATTTGACTCCCAGATCTTTACGGGATCCTCTTCAAATTCGTTCAGCATATATCTTATAAGATCCTCGGATTGCTGCTCTGTGCCGACTATCGGATTTATTTCCGTTTCGATATTCGCACGTATCATATGGATGGACTGAGCGGACGCACGCAAGCGTACACCGTAGCTGCCGTTTTGCTTTACTATCTCGGGGTCTTCAAGTCTCAGATCCTCGACCGAAGGCATAACTATACCGTATCCGTTTTTGTTTGCCGCTTCCAGTGCTTCGGAGACCTTGTCATATTCGCTCTTGACCTTAGAAAGACTCTTCATAAGGTAGATCAACTCCTTATCGTCCTTGATATCAAAGCCCGTAAGCTCACTCATAACTTCATAGTAAAGCCCGTCATTGAGCGTTGCGGATATTTTTGCCTTACCGCTTCCGAGATCAAGAGACTCCACGGTACAGCTTTTAACGTACTCGTTATTGTTCATCGAAGCGAAGGCTTCCTTAACATCCCCCGCCCTTGTAACCTTGGAGGCACATTCCTTGACCGACAAGAGCAATGACGCCTTGATCTTGTGGTTATCATCAAGCGCATTCGTCCAGAACGGAAGGTCAACGCCGATCTCTGTAACGGGAAATTCGTGTAACACGAGCTCAAGAATATGACGTATATCCTCGGCATCAAGATCCATACAGCTTACAAGTGCAACAGGAGCCTTATACTTTGCTTCAAGCTCGTATGCAAGACTTACCGCCTTCTGCGAGGTAGGATCCGCAGAGTTAAGTATCAGCGCAAAAGGCTTTCCTATTTCTCTTAGCTCTCTTACGACTCTTTCCTCCGCCTCGACGTAGCTCTCTCTCGGGATCTCGCCGATGGTGCCGTCGGTAGTGATCAACATTCCGATTGTGGAATGTTCCGTTATGACCTTGTGTGTGCCGCGTTCCGCCGCCTCTATAAACGGCATAGGTTCTTCCTGCCAGGGCGTTCTTACCATTCTCGGCTGACCGTTCAGCCGAGAATGGTAAGAACGCCCTGGCAGGAAGAACCTATGCCGTTTATAGAG
>CAYYND010000108.1:0-3880 GCA_964472845.1 uncultured Lachnospiraceae bacterium
GTAAATATGAATGTATTGGTTATCAACGCAGGTTCAAGCTCACTCAAATATCAGCTTTTTGATACTGAAACGAACATAGTAAAAGCAAAGGGGCTTTGTGACAGAATAGCCATCGACGGCGTTCTCACACACAAAAATCTTGAAACGGGCGCAGAGTATGAGGCAAAGATCGATATGCCTAATCACTCCGTCGCAACAAAGTGTGTCGTCGACGCTCTCACATCCAAAGAGTACGGTTGCATCAAGGATATGTCCGAAATCGAAGCCGTCGGTCACAGGATCGTCCACGGCGGTCACTATTTTTCGGAGTCCGTTATTCTCACTGACGCTGTGCTTGAGAAGCTCGAGCTCTGCCGTGATCTCGCTCCTCTTCACACAGGTGCACACATTATGGGTATCAAGGGGTGCCTTGAGGTAATGCCTCATACCCCGCAGGCACTTGTATTTGACACTGCTTTCCATCAGACTATGCCGAAGGAAGCATACACGTATGCTATCCCCTACGACGTTGCGGAAAAATATTCAGTACGCAGATACGGTGCTCACGGAACCTCGCACAGATACGTAGCAGGTGAAATGATAAAGCTCATGGGCGGAAAAGCCGAGGGTACAAAGATAATAACCTGCCACCTCGGTAACGGCTCGTCCATTTCCGCAGTTAAGGACGGCAAGGTCATCGACACAAGTATGGGATTTACTCCTCTTGCCGGTGTTATTATGGGTACAAGATGCGGAGATATGGACCCTGCGGTAGTCCCCTTCCTTATGGATAAGCTCGGGCTCAGTACCGACGAGATGAACACGTATATGAACAAAAAATGCGGCTTCCTCGGTGTCTCCGGCGTTTCATCCGACTGCCGCGACCTTGAAAAGGCTGTTTCGGAGGGCAACGACCGCGCAGATCTCGCGGAAAAGATGCTCGGATATCAGGTAAAGAAGTTTATCGGATCCTACACCGCGGCTATGAACGGACTTGACGCTATCGTATTTACCGCAGGTATCGGCGAAAATACTGCAAGAATAAGAGAGCTTGCTCTTGAAGGAACGGAATATTTCGGGATCGAGATCGACGGGGAGCTGAACAAAGCCACAAAGGGTAAAAGCGGCGTAACAAAGCTTTCGACCGAAAATTCCAAGGTCCTCGTATATATGATACCCACGAACGAGGAACTCGTTATAGCTCAGGACACGGAAAGACTTGTAAAAGAGCTTAACAAATAAGCGGGTCGTTATCCGACTCAAGACTTGAATAACAGGTGAAAGGATGTGCTGAAAATATGATATGCAATTCCCACGCGATCATATGCGAATACAATCCTTTCCACTACGGTCATCTGCATCAGATGGATACGTTACGTCAAAACGGTGCGGAATTTATCATATGTATAATGAGCGGAAACTTTACTCAGCGTGGGGACACCGCAATAATGCCGAAATACGAGCGCGCACTATCCGCAATTGCATGCGGCGCGGATCTCGTGCTTGAGCTTCCCTTTCCGTTTTCCTGCGCATACGCCGAGGCGTTTGCGGCGGCAGGCGTTCGTATAGCAGAACAGGCGGGCGCACAGTTCCTCAGCTTCGGAAGCGAATGTGCCGATATGGAAGCACTCTCTGAAGTTGCGGACGTATCTCTTTCCGATGACTTTTTGCATAAGCTCTCGAAAGGCGATCAATCCTACGGAAACACGGCATATATCAAGCTTCTTGAAGAGAGTTGCGGCGTAACACTTGCCTCAAACGATATATTGGGATTTCAGTATATACGGGAGATAAAAAAGCAAGGGCTGAGACTCACTCCGACCTGCATAAAACGCACGGGAGCCGAATACAATTCGGAATCACTGTGCAGCACCGACGGTCAGCCGTCATCCGCCGCCGCAATAAGACGCGCGATCTCAGAGGGTAAAGATATAAGCGAATACGTCCCCGATGCGGTGATGACGATATTCAACAGGATGAAAGAGCAATCTTGCGCGCCAACGGACAAAACGCTGTTGGAAAGAGCCGTGCTTTTGCATTTCAGAGTAACTCCCCCAGAGCACCACGCCGATGTCGCCGATATGCCGGCAGGCTTTGCCGAGAGGATGTATCGTGCGGCTTGCGGTTCAACAAGTCTCGATCAGATGACGGACACGCTCCGAAATGCTTCCTTCAGCGAGGCAAGGATCAAAAGACTTATGCTCTTTTGCATATGCGGCGTAAAGCGATCTGATATGCGGGCAGACTCCGTAAAATATGCCCACCTGCTTGCCGCAAATGAAAAAGGGCGTCGCTATCTTGCGATGCTCAGAAAAGGCGGCAACGATTTCATCGTTACGAAGACCGCAGACATAAAAAAGCTCGGCGATACAAACAGTCGGCAAGCCGAGCTTGAAAAGCGTGCGGACTCACTTTACACACTGCTGATGCCTTGTGCCAAGGAAAGCGATTATTTTATCAAAACATCGCCATATATCAGGTGCAACGGCAAATAATTATTTGAAAGAAGAGGAGATAACAAATGGCAAATACAGACGATACCAGAAAATTGGTTGACGGTACTTATCTTGAATACAAAGGTAAGCCGCTCGTTCGCGAGGATAATACCATTGTGTACGGAGATATGGGCGAAAAATATGTGCTCATTCTCGAGATAATGAGTTACAAAGAATTTAACGGAAGAAAGATCCCCGATACGATATTCATACAGGTAGTCAATTCTAAGGACTCCTCCGATGTTTTCAAGGAAGGTCAGAAATCCGGTCTGGCAGAGGCGTTGGACATCGGACTCATCTGGCTTGAGAGAGCACTCAGAACTTGACCGTATCTCACAAAAGAATAAGAAACGGAGATATCTTCACTTTTCGGAATGATCGGACAGACTGACTTTTGAAGATTTCTCCGTTTTGCTATTGACAAAACCCACGGTTTGATATATAATTAAGCATCGGAATTTAATATTGGACTTTATTTAAAGGCTATGATGAGAAAAAGTACCCGAAAGAGAGCTTTACAGAAAGTTGCCGTTTGATGAGAGGCGCAAGCTTGTTCGGAGAATATACATCTCGGAGCCGCACACCGAAGCTTATTTGCTCCTTTCTCGGCAAAAAGTGCGTAGGCTGTGACGCTTGCCGCGCGTTATGCGGCTGAGTTATTTCTGACTCACAGAGGTATACGGCGCGAGCCGTATATAAATCAAGGTGGTAACACGGATATATCACATATTCGTCCTTGGTACGTTATTGGCGTATCGGGGATTTTTTATTTTTATTTTGATTTTTAAAAATAATATCAATAAACAAGGAGAATTTAAAATGAAAATTTACGAGGAACTCGTGGCGAGAGGGCTTATAGCTCAGGTAACGGACGAGGCAGAGATCAAGGAGCTTATAAACAACGGTAAAGCTACCTTCTACATCGGCTTTGACCCCACCGCAAACTCTCTTCACGTAGGACATTTTATGGCACTTTGTCTTATGAAAAGACTTCAAATGGCAGGCAACCGCCCCATCGTGCTTATCGGCGGCGGCACAGCTCACGTCGGCGACCCGTCAGGAAGAACCGATATGCGTTCTATGATGACTAAAGAGACGATCGATCACAACTGCGAATGTTTCAAGAAGCAAATGAGCAAATTTATCGAATTCGGCGAGGACAAGGCGATCATGGTAAATAACGCCGATTGGCTCCTTGATCTCAATTACATCGATGTGCTTCGCGACGTCGGAGCGTGCTTCTCCGTCAACAGAATGCTTACCGCAGAGTGCTATAAGCAAAGAATGGAAAAGGGACTTTCCTTCCTCGAATTCAACTATATGATAATGCAGTCATACGACTTCTATCATCTCTTTAAGGAATACGGTTGCAATATGCAGTTTGGCGGCGACGATCAGTGGTCAAA
>CAYYND010000109.1:0-306 GCA_964472845.1 uncultured Lachnospiraceae bacterium
CTGTTTTGCTATGTTAACTTGAAGGCAAAACCGCAAAAGCCTTCGGCACCCACCGCTTCAAAGCGCAGACAGTGCCGTGTTATTCTGCTGTGCGACGGCAGATAGTTTGCCGTTTAGGGGCAAAAAGTTTATGCTGTCGGGTATGTTCCTTGCTTTTGCGATGGCTTTTTTGCTATTTGTATGTTTTAACCCATACCCGGTAGGGGAGGGGCTTGCTCCTCCCGAGCCTACGGTTAACCGAAGGTGGCGTGCGGCACCCACCGCTTCAAAGCGCAGACAGTGCCGTGTTATTCTGCTGTGCGACGG
>CAYYND010000109.1:406-1844 GCA_964472845.1 uncultured Lachnospiraceae bacterium
TGTTCCTTGCTTTTGCGATGGCTTTTTTGCTATTTGTATGTTTTAACCCATACCCTACCAGATAAATAAAATTCCACGCTATCTTAACCTTGACGCACCGCACCCCTTTTTAATCCGCCGGTACATCAATAACAGGTCAACAAATTACACTGTGTAGCGTCCTCGCCAAAGCCGGTTCAAAGGCGCGGCGTCTGAGCACCTTTCGATTTCAGCGCTTGCGCTGAAATATATTTCATTTCGTTCTCTTTTGGGCTTTTGCCCAAAAGTTTTGTCGAGTGACAAGAAATAGACAAAAAGCACGGCAAGAAATGAACAAAAAACAGCCAAGCGCCGCGATAAAACATCAAAAAAGGAGAACTTCCGATGATATCAAACAGAAAACATATAACAAAAGCCACGTTCGGACCCGGTGGAAACAGTGAATCCTTCTACGCCGCGGGACACAAGGCGACTATTGAAGCCCCCGGTTGGCTTGAAAGCATCGGACTCGACGCATATGAATTTCAAGGCGGCAGGGGCATAAACGCATCCGATGACACTCTTAAAGCCATAGGTCGAAAGGCATCCGAACACGGGATCCTTATGTCTCTCCACGCGCCGTACTTTATATCTCTTTCGGGTATGGTCACGGAAACTCGCCTCAAGAGCATAAATTATATCACACGCTCGCTCGAGGCGGCGACTCTACTCGGTGCCGACACGATCGTAGTCCACTGCGGCGGCGTTCAAAAGCAGACTCGCGAGGCGGCTATGGATCTGTCACGCGACACGCTGTACAAGCTTTGCGAGACCGTCGGTGATACCGACATAACGATAGGACTTGAAACTATGGGAAAGGCAAATCAACTCGGCACGCTCGAAGAAGTAATAGACCTTTGTCGGCTGTCACCGATATTTGCCCCCGTCGTGGATTTCGGTCACCTCAACGCGCGAAATCTGGGCGGATATTTCACCGATGCCGACAGTTATCGCCGCGTATTCGATATGATTGCAAACGAGCTCGGCGACGAATATGCGCGCACGCTTCACTGTCATTTTTCGCAGATACAGTACACCTCTGCGGGAGAAAAACAGCACCTGACCTTCGCCGATACGGAATACGGTCCGTTTTCGGAACCTTTGATGGAGGCAATCGCCCGTGACGGGCTCTGTCCGAGGATCATATGCGAGTCCGCGGGAACTCAAGCGGATGACGCGTTGACAATGAAGGGGCAGTATGAGAAATATTTAGAATAATGATTTAAGAACGGGGCGCCGCCCCGAACCCCGGTCGCTTTTTAAAAAAAGCGACGCAAAAACTTTCAAAAAAAGAATAAATATATTATCACCTCTTTCTTGAAAGAAAGGGGTCTGCGAAAAAAGGCGGGAAAAGCCCAACAAACGGGGGCGCCGCCCCGAACCCCGGTCGCTTTTTAAAAAAAGCGACGCAAAAACTTTC
>CAYYND010000109.1:1944-3602 GCA_964472845.1 uncultured Lachnospiraceae bacterium
AAAAGAATAAATATATTATCACCTCTTTCTTGAAAGAAAGGGGTCTGCGAAAAAACACCTATAAAAATGCAAAACAACACGAAAGGAACATATAAAAATGAACAAAACAGAATTACTAAGATCAAAGGTCACCGAATTTTGTACGGACGCTCTGCTCGTTACCTCGGCGGTAAACCAAAGGTACGTTACGGGATTCGACTATTCGGACGGCTACGCGCTTGTAACAAAGGACGCGGTCTATCTTATAACAGACTTTCGCTACATTGAAGCTGCAAAGGCACAGGCGAACGAGGGCGTTACCGTTCTTATGCCCGCCGACGGGGAGAGAATGTCCGCTCTCATACGCCGTCTTCTCGACGAAAACGACGCCAAAAACGTCCTTGTCGAGGAATATACGCTTTCGATAAACGACTACGAGCTTCTCAAGAAAAATCTCGGCAAGGGCATAAAGCTCGGCACGGGCGCAAGTGTTATTCTCGATGCTATGAGAATGTACAAGACCGCTGACGAGATAGCTTTGATGCAAAAAGCGCAGGACATTACGGATGCGGCGTTCGCGCACATTCTTGATTTTATAAAGCCGGATATGACCGAGATCGAGGTCGCGCTGGAGCTTGAGTTCTTTATGCGCTCGCACGGTGCGGAGGCTGAGGCGTTCCAGACGATCGCGGTTTCGGGATCGAATTCCTCGCGTCCTCACGGCGTTCCGAGAAAAGAAAAGCTTGAAAAGGGCTTCTTTACGATGGATTTCGGTGCAAAGGTAGACGGATATTGCTCGGATATGACGCGCACGGTCGTTCTCGGTAAAGCCGATGCCGAGATGAAGCGCCTTTATAATACTGTGCTTGAGGCGCAGCTTGCGGGTCTTGAGGCGGTGAAGGTCGGAGCGGATCTCGCGGGCTGTGACAAGATAGCAAGGGATATAATTGACGGTGCGGGCTATAAGGGCGCGTTCGGACACAGTCTCGGTCACGGTGTCGGAATGTACATTCACGAGGAGCCGCGTCTGTCTTTCCGTGCGAGCGGAAAGCTTGAGGTCGGAAACGTCGTCACGGTAGAGCCGGGTATTTACCTTGAGGGTAAATACGGCTGCAGGATAGAGGATATGGTTGCCGTTACGGAAGATGGGATCCATAATTTCACGCACAGTCCGAAGGAGCTTATTGAGTTGTTTTAATATGTGCAAATGTTTAGCTTGCGGATAAAATTTTACGCCTTTAAAAAGGCTAAGCCAAAAACTTTTTTTAAAGCTTTTGGCTTTTTATTTTTTAGGATGAAATATATTTCATCGCAAGCGCTGAAATCGAAAGGCGGACAGACGAAAAGCAACGGGCGGGACGAAAAGTAACGGGCGGATGTTTGCTTTGCAAAGCGTCGTCCGCCCCTACAAGGTATGAGGGGATTTCACACTTCGGTTACGGTGGGAATGTTTGATTGAATTTCTTGCTTCTCGGGCAACCGTTCCGCCGCACAGAAAATTCTGATCTTTCTTGTATGGATTGTTATATTTGATATCGCCGGTATTGGCGGGCGGACAGAGTCGTCCGCCCCTACGGGATAGAGGAAATCTTTTTGTGTGGTGGAACATTCGTCCGAAATGTAACGGGCGGATGTTTGCTTTGCAAACCGTCGTCCGCCCCTACAAGGTATGAGGGGAT
>CAYYND010000110.1:0-3594 GCA_964472845.1 uncultured Lachnospiraceae bacterium
ATATAACACTACACGTTAATATTATATTCGACAAAACCCGATGTGTCAATAGACGAATCACAAAAAAATCCAAAACAGAATGTATTTTGTTGATCTTATAACATATTGCAGGTTGCAGAGATCTGCATAATATACATAACCCCCGTATTTTGCTGCCGTTTGCAACATAAATACGGGGGTTATTACAACAATTAATCTGTATTATTCCGTCTCGGTACGTCTCGATCTGCGCCTCGGCACTCTTTCTGGCGTGGGCGCACCATCTTGCGGAGTGTCGTTTTGCATCACGCCGTCTTGACTTTCAATATAGCGCTTTGCCTGGGTCGTAAAGAGCTCGCAGTATCTTCCGCCAAACTCCATAAGCTCCCTGTGCGTACCCTCTTCGATAACACGGCCGTATTCAAGTACGACGATTTTGCTCGCCACTGTCGCACTTGAAAGTCGATGGGAGACGAATATGCTGGTCTTGTCCTTGCGCAGGGCATCAAATTCATTGAATATCTCTTGCTCTGCGATAGGATCGAGAGAAGCCGTCGGTTCATCGAGGATAAGAATATCGGAATCACTGTAAAAAGCCCTTGCAATAGCCAACTTTTGCCACTGACCGCCCGACAGCTCTATGCCCTGAGGCTCAAATATCCTCATAAGGGGGGTATCATAACCGTTCGGAAGTCGGGTGATATAAGCGTCTGCATTGCTTTGTACCGCGGCGGCACGTATTTCATCGTGGTCGATCTCTTTATCTATCGATCCGAAATGAATGTTGTCGGTGACGGAAACGGCGTATCTGCCGTAATCCTGGAAAATTATGCCGAACATCTTGTACAGATCGGAGGGCTCGTAGTCGCGAAGATCCTTGCCGTCAAGAAGGATCTGTCCTTCCGTGGGATCATAAAGCCTTGTAAGCAACTTTATGAGTGTTGTCTTTCCCGCACCGTTAAGACCAACGAGTACAACTGTTTCACCGGGACGGAATTTCAAATTTACGTGATCTATAACATTTCTTTCGGTTCCCGGATATTTGAATGATACATTTTTAAATTCAATGGTATGCGGGGTACTGTGTGCTACCTTTTCGGGAACGGCTTTTGCCGAGACCACACGCGGCTTTACTTTGAGAAATCCTATAAGGTTGTCTATAAACAGCGTACCTTCATATATCGTTGCCGAAAGGGATATGAGGGAAGTGACGCTCGATGAAATAGAATTCAATGCGCCCGTGTAAAGCGAGTAGTCACCTATTTTTATGCTTCCTTGGAATACCATCCAAGCAAAATTTGCATAAAGAAAGCAATTGGCGCATGCCGATACGATGGCGATACCTATATGCCAAGCGCTCTCGGCAAGGATAAGCCTGCGAAGCCCCTGATAATAGTGATCAAAAACGTTTTTGTACCTGTCGATGAAATTATCCGCAAGGTTGTAGAGCCTGACCTCTTTTACCATATCCTTGTTTACAAGCACATCCGAATAATAGTTCATCTGTCGGCGATCCTTAGAGCGATGACGCATATATTCAAAATTCTTGCGTCTGTAAATAAAGTTGACTATCGCCGATGGAACGGATACTGCGATTATCAGCAACGCCGACCACCAAAGCACGGTCGAAAGTATAACGATATAGCTTGCGAGGTTTATCAAAGCACTGATCATCGAAAATGTCGACTGAATAATGTTGATGGGGCGGCTTCCCGCCTCTCTGTTGGCGTTTTCGAGTTTTTCGTAAAATTCGGGAGTGTCAAACTGCGCAAGATCCACGGTCTTGGCTTTCTCCATTATTTGGATCTTTACCTGCTTGACGACCTTTTCTCCCGCTATTCTTGTAACAGAATTGCTTATTCTTGTAACAACTCTGTTGAGTATCCTATATGAGAAAAGCAATATCAAAAGGACGAGTACCATCGAGCAAAAGACATCAAAAGAGTTTCTGTCGATATCGCTTGATTCCACGACGGATTGAAATGTATTGATTATTCGTTGAGATATCAGGGATCCGATAACGGGCATAACGCCGTTAAATATCGAAACGAACATCATAACGAACAGTATCCACGGGCCTGTTTTCCATACAAGACTGAATATGTAGAATAAACGGTAGAAGAACCCACCGAAAAGCTCCTTCAAATATCTCGGAATGTCTTTAACAGACTTCGGGGGAGGAACTTTTTTATACTGATATCTTCCTTTGCCGTCCATGGGCGGAGGTCCCATATTCATAAAGCAACACTTCCTTTGTGATAGATTTTTTACTTACGCTCATATTATAGCACAAAATAGTTGCGAAAGCAACTATTTATTTTAAAAAAGTAAAAAAATAAAGAAAAATTATTTGATCCGATAAATTTGAAAGGCAAAATATACCCGTTTGCGACAAAAATTCAACATATCATATTGAATCCGAAATAAAAAAATGCTATCATACTGCTATATCGTTAAAGGTAGGTACACATCTATGGCACATTTTTACCCGGCAGATATACTTTTGCCGGACTTTAACAAAATTGACGGAACGAAATGGGCAACTGTCGCTTGCGATCAATTTACGGGAGAGCCTGATTATTGGCACGAGGCAGAGCAGATAGTGGGAGCCGAACCGTCAACTCTCAAGCTTATGATCCCGGAGGCATTTCTCAGCGAATCGAAAGAGCGCATCCCTCTCGTCAATTCAACAATGAAGGATTATCTTGATGATGTACTTGTAGAGCATAAAGATTCGATGATCTACCTTGAAAGGATCCAATCAGACGGAAGAGTAAGACGCGGTATCATTGGGATGATAGATCTTGAAGATTATGATTACAATAAAGGGTCTACCTCTCTCATAAGAGCTACGGAGGGGACTGTACTCTCGCGTATTCCGCCGAGGGTAGAGGTAAGACGCGGTGCTTGCATTGAGATGCCGCATATTATGATGCTGATCAATGACAAAAATGAGACGGTGTTCGGAGATCTTTCGATAGTGACGGCGGATGCTTACGATTTTTCATTGATGCTCGGCGGCGGAAGCGTAAGGGCAAGGTTTCTTACAAAAGCCGAGATTGGAAGCGTATCATCGGCACTTGATAAACTCGCCGAAGCGCAGGATACCGACACGCCTCTTTTGTTTGCGATCGGTGACGGCAATCACTCGCTCGCTACGGCAAAAGCTATGTACGAGGAAATAAAATCAAAGCTTGGTGACAAGGCAAAGCAACATCCCGCAAGATATGCGCTTGCGGAGGTCGTAAATCTGTACGATACAGCGCTTGATTTTGAGCCGATATACAGGGTAGTTTTCGGTTGCGAGCCCGAAAGGCTTATCGCCGCACTTGAAGATTATGCGCTTCGTCTTTCGATGATGGCTGAAAGCACTCATATAAAGAACGATCCGCAGACGGTAACGTGTGTATATGGTAAACGTCAGAAGAATGTTGTGCTCGCGTCTCCTATCAAAAATATCACTGTCGCGACTGTTCAGGACTTTCTTGATGAATATTGCGCCGCACATCCGGAGTGTGAGGTAGACTATATTCACGACGAGAGCTCGCTGAGAGCGCTTGCGCAAAAAGAGAAGGCGGTCGGATTTATCTATGAAGGAATAAATAAGAACGGTTT
>CAYYND010000111.1:0-3509 GCA_964472845.1 uncultured Lachnospiraceae bacterium
CATCGATTATATACGGAAATGCAAACAGGAGCCCCGGCTCGTGTATCTGCTCCTCGTAAGTATCTCCCACTATCTTTCCGAATCTGAGTATTATTGCGACCTCACCGCTCTTTACCACACGTATTCCCGAAAGGCAGATCCCCGCGACGGCTATGAACACAAAGACGAGGAAATACCGCGTTACGGTAGTAAGAATGTCGGAAAAGAGACCATTTTTCTTATTCTTTCTCATTTTTGTATGCCTCCGTTGGCAGCGGCAGCATCAATAAGCTGACCTATCGCCGTGATAAGTGCTTCTCTGTCCTTTGCCGGAAGTCTTGTAAGTATATAGTTAAGATCCTTGATGATGGTCTGATCGCCCTCATCGGTGATATATTCGCCGTACTTTGTAAGCACGTTGAAGGGATATTCGTCTGCCTTTACCACGAGCACGGTGCTCTCTCCGACCGACTCGATAACGGTATCAAGATTTTTGAGGAATTGGAAGAGCTCTATATTTTCCTCGTAAGCCTCGGTATATATCTTGTTTACATCCTGTTCGGTCTGAGCCTTTATAGCCGCCGCCTCTTCCGTGCCGGCACCTATGATCTCGTTTGCCTCGATATCGGCATCGTTCGTTATCTTCCCTGCCTCAAGCTCGGCGTTTTTGAGAATGGTCTCGATATCCTTCTGACGGTCCGCTACCATTTGATCGAACACCGCCTGAAGGGTGGTATCGGGAAGCGAGATGCGAAGAAAGCTCGTATCCATAATGCTTATTCCGTAATTCTGAAGGCACTTTTCTCTTACACGCTCGTGTATCTTGTCCTGTATTTCCTCGGTCTTTATGTTTTCCGTCTCAAGGGACACGAGCGAGGTAAGCTCATACGCGCCCATAACGCTGTTGGTTGCACCGAAGATCTGATCGTTTATGTACGAATCCGCCTTGCCTTGAGAGCCTACGCTGTTGTGATAAAGCACGGGATCCGCGATCTCCCAAACGACATAGGACTTTATTATGACCGTCCGTTTGTCCTTGGTAAGAGGTTCAAGATAATTTGATTCAAAGTATTGCAAACGGTTATCGTAAGTCACCACGGTCTCAAACGGCCACGGAAGCTTAAGATAAAGACCCGCCTCGGTTATCTCCTCCCGTACCGCGCCGAAACGCAGGATCACAGCGCAATTTCCCTCTCTTACCTCGCAGGTGAATCCGAAGTAAAACAACACCAGCAGGAGCACGGATGCTATCAGTATTTTGAATATCGGCAGGCGTTTGCGAGCGACTCTTGCGCCTCCCGAAACCGCCTCAACGTCGGCATTTATATTTTTCTTATCCTTTGATTTCATATATTATGCCATTCCTTTCTGTTTTGGTTCGATCTGTTCAGTTTGTCCCGTTTCCCGAAGGAGACAGGCTTCCGAAGTAGATATTCGAGCTGTCTATTCCCTCTCCGACGATAATTAGCCTTGCATCTCCGTAAGCCTTTCTTATCGCATCAAGGTACTTATAATATCTGTAAGAGTTTGAGTTCTCTTTGTCGGCACTTACAGATGCCATAAACTCCGCAACGCTCGCCTTTGCCGCGGCTATCGAGGTTATATTATTTATTTTTGCCGACGACACGGTATTGTATGAAGATAACTCAGCTCCCGCCTTAGTCGTTGCCGCGTACGCCTGTGCCTCAAGGATCATTTGCTGAGCCTGCAATTGAGCGCTTATCACGCTCTGGTACACCTCGGCTACCTCGATCGGCGGATGTATGCTCTCAAGCACTACGGAAACTACCTCAAGCCCCGTATCGAACACGGATACACGGTCCGCAAGCTCCTGTTTAAACTCGGTGGAAAACGCGCTTCTGTCGATCGAAAGCAGTGTCTCAAGATCGGTATTTATCGTTTTGTCCGTGACGAGATGATACGCTTCGGCTTCGAGAAGCTGTTTCGGATCGCTGTTATTTTTCAAATATTTATAAAGATCTTTTATCTTGTACTCGACACGAAGGTTGACCGAAACGAGCTCATCGCCGCTTCCGAGTAACAGTCGGTATTCGGAGAGCCCGTGCTCGCCCGTCCACGTATTATCAACATTTTCGGTCGATATGTACCCGACGGAAAACTGCTGTACGGACTCTGTGTCGTATATCTCGACCTTATCCGCAGGCCACGGCAGACATATATGAAGCCCGGGCTCAAGCATCTCATCGGAAAGCTTTCCGAATCTGTACACCGCGCCCGCCTGATAGGCTTCGACCTGGACGATCCCCGTCGAGAGCCAAAAGATCAGTGCGATCGCCGCCACCGTATACGGCACGAGACTTCTTATCACCTTGATACTCCAGAGCGAGCGCATCGTTATGCCCGTGTTTTCCTCAAGGTAAGAGATGACTCCGAAGTCGCGCGCGCCGATCGAGAACGGCGCGGGGATATTGAGCTTAGGAGATACGAAAAGCTCCTTTTTTATCAGGCTCACGGCAAGGCAAATAACGATAAACACGGACATATAGATCCATATGACAATCATTATGTACTTGAGCAAGCTTTGAGCATCGTAAAATCCCAAAAGCCGAACCATGACCGCCGCCATCAAAAGCACGAGCGCAGTGCGCAGAAGGATCAGAACGCTTCTTATATTCTTTTTAATCGCCTCGATAAATTCAAGATCGGTCACCGTGTGCGCGCAAATCTTATCAAGCGTTATAAAGATTATGAATATAAACAAGAGTGCCACGAGGATAACGTATCCGAGCGTATACACAGACGTCATTCTTTTGACGGCAACAAAGAAGAATAGCTGCATCGCCGCAATCGCCGCAAAGCAGATTACGCCCGCAAGTGTCGCGCGCCGTTTGTTGTAAAAGCGCGCAAAGCACGCCCAAAGTCTTTTTGCCGCCGAAGCGAGCGCTTTCAAAGAAAGAACCTTGCTCGGTCTTCTTTTTTTCTTTTTCGTGTGCTCTCCGTCCGAGCTTTCCGTTTCGTCGGCACCCTCGCCGTTCGTATCTGTCTCGAATGTGCCGTCGTCGCTCTGCCGCATCGGTTCGGACGCCGATGCCGTCTTATCGGCACCGCCCTCGGGAAGCCTGAAACTTGTAAGCATAACTATGATGTTCACAAGCGACGGCATAAGGCACATAAGTCCGAGCATAAGCAAAGGGAGATATTTTGTCACTCCATACAGCACCATAAAGACTGCTGACACAAGAGCGGTCAGAACGGCGGTTATTATAACGGGTAAGCCTATACGCTTACGCCTATCTTTCATCTTTTATCACTCCTTTTGAATTTTGACGGTATCCGTCAGTGCAAATGATCATTTTGCATTGTATATCTTATGGGCATCCAAAAGAATATAGTTCTGATAGTCGAGCCCCAAAGCGTTAAACTCCTCTTCCGTTCCCTCATAAAAGACCAGCTCAAGTCCGTAGCAATCCGCAAAGGTATAAGGTTCGATATTGACGCAGGATCTCGGAATGTAAAGCGTATTCAACGCTTTACATTCCGAGATCCTGCGTCAATATCGAACCTTATAC
>CAYYND010000112.1:0-3490 GCA_964472845.1 uncultured Lachnospiraceae bacterium
CGTAAAAAGCCCTTCTTCGCAGGTTACAGACCTCAGTTCTACTTCAGAACAACAGACGTTACAGGCGTTATCGAACTTCCCGCAGGCGTAGATATGTGCCGTCCCGGTGATAACGTAAATATCACTGTTGAACTCATCACACCCATCGCTATGGAAAAAGGTCTCCGTTTCGCTATCCGTGAAGGCGGCAGAACAGTTGGTTCAGGCGTTGTAGGTGAGATCCTTGCTTAATTGATTTAATTTAACCGTTAATTCAATATAGCTCTATATGCGTGCCGTGCGTTCCTTTGGAGCTTGCACGGCACGCTCTTTTAGTAACATATTATAATAAAATATCTTTGGGGTTTGGTGTAATTCCATACCGGCAGTGAAAGTCTGCGAGTCCGACGGCGTTTTAATCGGGTTGACGGGGTGAAATTCCTCGGAAGCATATGCTTCTTTTTCAATTGAATAATGCGAAGGTTATTGATACAGTATTATCGTGGTCAGGCAAGGTTGCGTAGCAACGTTGCTTTTTCACCGAATAATGCTCCGCATTATTCGGTGAAAAATACCGACAGTTAAAGTCTGGATGATAAAAGATAAATGCACATAGTTGCGCCCCTATATTTGGGGCTTTTTGTTTTAACGCCCCGAAATCAGTGAGGTGAATATCTGTGAAAACCAAAAACAACGTAAGAAATCTAACTACGATAGCAATAATGGCGGCAATAGCGTCTGTGCTTATGATGCTTGAATTTCCCGTGCCTTTTGTGCCCGTTTTTTTGAAATTTGACTTTGCTAATCTCCCGGCATTGCTCGTTTCCTTTGCAATAGGTCCATTGGCGGGAGTTACGGTTGAACTTTTGAGAAACGTAATACATCTTCCGTTTACACATACCGCCTGCGCAGGAGAGCTTGCCAACTTCCTCATAAGTGCCTCTTTTGTGTTTGTAGCGGGGATAATATATCGGTTTGCCAAAACAAGAAAAGGCGCAATTGTAGCCGCAATAACCGGTGCGGTGACATCGTCTGTTATTTGTATTCCGGTAAATTACTATATTTCATATCCGGTCTTTGCAAAGGTGTATGCACCTATGGATGTAATAATCGGATTATATCAGGCTGTTATTCCGTCAATAGATGATCTTTGGGAGGCACTTTTGATTGTCAACCTGCCGTTTACCTTTGTTAAGGGAATGATATGCGTACTTATAACCTTCCTCATTTATAAGCCTCTCTCGCCGATACTTAAGGGTACGCGCGAAAAAAAGAGCAGGAAGGATAATGATGAAAATAAAGCCGTATGAGGCTTTGTCAACGGATCGGCTCTCGGATGGGATCTTGAAAGCCGATCTGTTATATTATATTTGAGAATGGAATATTTTTTTGATTTTTGACGTAAATAGTAGAAAAATAGTATTGATTTATTGCGAAAATAATGTTATAATGTATTGAATAGCAAAAATATCTTATCAAGAGTGGCGGAGGGAATGGCCCTGTGAAGCCCGGCAACCTCCCGCAGTATCTGCGGCAAGGTGCTAATTCCATAGAGATGAGAGCATATTTGACCTCTCACCTCGGTATCGAGGTTTTTTTGTTGTAATCATCAAATTCAATTTTGATCGGCAAAAGATTTCTTCCGCCGATGGGAAAGGAAAGTAAAATGGCAGAAATTAAAAGTGATAAAGATGTAAAGGTAACGTTGTTTACTTCGGAATCTGTAACGGAGGGACACCCCGATAAGATCTGTGATAAAATATCGGATTCAATTCTCGATGAACTTTTAAGACAGGATCCTATGTCGCGCGTAGCGTGCGAGACATCCTGTACTACGGGACTTGTACTTGTAATGGGAGAGATAACGACGAGCGGTTACGTCGACGTGCAGAAGGTCGTTCGCGAAACTATAAGAGAGATCGGATACGATCGAGCAAAATACGGCTTTGACTGCGATAGCTGTGCAGTTATCAGCTCCATACACGAGCAGTCTCCCGATATCGCGCTCGGAGTTGACAGATCCTTTGAAGCCAAGAACGGAGATACCGATAGCTTTGATACGGGCGCAGGAGATCAGGGACTTATGTTCGGCTTTGCCTGCGACGAAACCCCGGAGCTTATGCCGCTCCCGATATCTCTTGCACATAAGCTTGCATTGAGACTTACGAACGTAAGAAAAGATAAGACTTTGAATTATCTTCGCCCCGACGGAAAGACTCAAGTCACGGTCGAGTATCACGATGACAAGCCGGCAAGAGTTGATACGATAGTAGTTTCCACTCAGCACGCTCCCGAGGTCGAGCTTGAGACCATAAGAGAGGATATCATAAAGCACGTTATCACTCCGATAATCCCCGCAGAGTTGCTTGATGATAGAACCAAGATATACGTAAACCCAACGGGAAGATTCGTTATCGGCGGTCCTGCCGGAGACAGCGGTCTTACAGGAAGAAAGATAATCGTTGATACCTACGGCGGATATGCCCGTCACGGCGGCGGCGCATTCTCGGGCAAAGACCCGACAAAGGTAGACCGCTCCGCTTGCTACGCGGCAAGATATATAGCTAAGAACGTAGTCGCTGCGGGTCTCGCGCATTCCTGCGAGGTACAGGTAGCGTATGCCATCGGTGTCGCAAAGCCCGTTTCCGTTATGATAGACACTAAGGGTACGTCGATCGTCCCCGAGCGCGAGATCGAGAAGGCTGTGCTTGAGCTTGTGGATCTTCGCCCTGCCGCTATAATCGAAAAGTTCGATCTGCGTAAGCCGATCTATGCCGAGCTCGCCTCATACGGTCATATGGGCAGAGAAGAACTTGAAGTAGGTTGGGAGAAATGTGACATCGCCGAAGAGCTCAAGAACAGACTTCTCGGCTGATACAGACACGGAATAAAACATAAAAATATCGATGAAAGGAGCACGGAGTTGAACGAGATAATTGATAACGGCGATCTTATAAAGCTTTGCGGAACCATTGAGCACGTAGTTTACACTAACGAGGATAACGGATTTTGCATATGCGAGATAAGCACCGATAAAAACGACCTCGTTACGGTCAAGGGCATAATACCTATGCCGGGAGAAGGAGACTACCTTACCGTTTACGGGAAATGGGTGCACGATCCGAAGTACGGCAGACAGTTCAGCGCAGTTCAGTATGAAAAAACCATTCCGTCAGATACCGCATCCGTGCTCAGATATCTTTCTTCACGTGCGATAAAGGGAATAGGTCCTCGTCTTGCCAAGCGTATCGTCGACGAATTCGGAGACGACACCTTCGATGTTATAGAGAAACATCCCGATTGGCTTGCAGAGGTCAAGGGCATATCGCGCGCAAAGGCGGAGGAGATATCGAATGACTTCGCCGCTAAGGCAGGCGTACGAAGTGCTATGATGTACTTCGGCGAATACTTCGGCCCGTCTCTTATAGTTAAGATCTATAAAAAATGGGGCACTAATGCCGTAGATGCGGCACAGAAAAATCCGTATATTCTCTGCGAGGAGATAGACGGC
>CAYYND010000113.1:0-3406 GCA_964472845.1 uncultured Lachnospiraceae bacterium
CAGCGCTTGCGCTGAAATATATTTCATTTCGTTCTCTTTTGGGCTTTTGCCCAAAGCTTTAAAAGAAAAACGATGTGCCGCCGTCGCGGCGGGCGAAAACTTCAAAAAATGAAAACAATACCTCTGTAAAGTTTTTTGGCTCCACCTTTTTTCAAAAAAGGTGGAAGAAACTTTAATAGAAAGACAGAGCATCCCCTTACGGCGTGCGAAACTTTTAAAAAGCTTTCCGTTATAAATATTTTTTCAAAAATCTCATATAGTTCTCGTAAGCCACCTTGTTTACAAGCTCCTCGCTGTAATTGGCTTTGAGCATAAGCTCGATCAGCTGATCGTGAACCGATCTCTCCTGCGTCAGCGGCGCCGGATACGACTCAATGCCGTCAATGTCGCCGCCAAAACCGATGTGATCCTCGCCGCCGAGAGCAAGACAATGATCAAGATGCTTGAAAAGCATCTCCACGGTGCGCTGAGACTTTTCCTCGTGAATAAAAGCCGTACATAAATTGAGACCTATCATCCCGTCTTGACGGAATATCTCCCTCGCCATCTCGTCGGTCAGGTTTCGGCTGTGACCGCAAAGCGTGCGGAAATTTGAATGCGAGGCGATTATAGGCTTCTTCGAAAGCTCGGCAGTGTCCCAAAAGCTCTTGTCGGAAAGATGCGAGACGTCAAATATCATACCGAGCTCGTTGCCGTCGGCAATGATCGTTTTGCCAAGCTCGGTGAGTCCTGTGTCCTCCTCGCCTTCTTCAAGACGGTTGCTCTTCGCCAGATCGTTTGAGAGCCACGCAAGCCCGAAAACACGAACGCCGACATTGTAAAATTCTTTGAATATCTTTCTGCTTCCTTTGATGCCCGAGCCACCCTCGATCGCAAGAAGTGCCGCGTGCTTGCCCTCGGCAAAGGCACGTTCAATATCTGCATACGTTCTGACGGGAAGGATCTTGTCGCCTTCGTTCGCCATAGCAATGGCGAAATGCCCTATGTAACGTACCGTCCGCTTGTAGGACTCCTCGGGCGTATCCCCCTGCCACGAGCAGTACATTGCCACGAATTGAAGCTGATTGTGCTTTTGGCTGAAGTTGTACGGATTAACAAGTCCGTATTTTCCGTCGTCTACTGCGCAAATGCTGTCGCAGTGTGAATCTACTATATACATTTTTGCCTCCTTAAGAGTTGTTTTTTGAATTTGTGCCTGTGGCGGCGTATTTTTTGCTTCGTGCACCGTCGCCACGGCTGGCAAATCTAAAAGTCAGATCCCCTAAAAACGCAAAAACTTCAAAAAAGGCACCGAATACCTATTTTTGAAGTTCTTGCAGTTCTCAAAATCTTCCTTTTCGGAAGATCTCAAGTGTTTTTTTTCAAATCAAGACTTCGGTAACGCCCGAATACTTGTGATCTTGTTACTTATTTTCGCCGTCGCTCTTGTTGTCGGCGTCGTTGTCGATGTCACCGGGATGAACAAATCCGTGCTCTCTTAACTCCGCCTCGGCTCTGTCGGCTTCCTCGGTGTTGCGCCTGCGCGCCTCGTCTGCCTTCGCACGAGCCTCGCTCTCCTCGCGATTGCGACGCTTCTTCTCTGCCGCCATCTCCTCGAGCTCCTCGATCGTTACCTCTTCTTCCATAGCGCGCCTGAATTGCTCGCCGTCCATTATCTCGTTGCGGAGCAGGAACTCGGCAACGAAATGAAGCTTGTCGATCTTCTCGTTAAGAACTCGCTTTGCAGTCGCGTATCCGTCGGCAACGAGCGCGTGTACCTCGGCATCGATCTTCGCCGCAACCTCTTCGGAGTAGTCGCGGTTCGTTGAAAGCTCGCGTCCGAGGAATATTTCGCTCTGTCCGCTTCCGAGCTTGACGGGACCCAAAATATCCGACATACCGAGCTGTGTTACCATCTTCTTCGCCGTTTCGGTGGCTCTTTCAATATCGTTTGAAGCACCGCCGGAAACGTCGCCGAAGATCAGCTCCTCAGCCGCTCTGCCCGCAAGGAGCATAGCAATCTTATCCTTGAGCTCCTGCTTGTATACGCTGAATTTGTCCTCTGTGGGGGGATTTAAGGTGTATCCGAGTGCGTTTCCGCTCGGGATTATCGAGATCTGCTGAACGGGATCCATCGTAGGAAGCACGTGCGCAAGAATTGCGTGACCTGCCTCGTGGTATGCCGTGTTGCGAAGCTCTCTTTCCTTCATTACGCGGCTCTTCTTCTTCGGACCCGCGATGACACGGATAAAGGAATCTTCGATATCTTCCATATTGATGCAGCCCTTGCCTCTGCGAGCCGCAAGCAGTGCCGCCTCGTTGAGAAGGTTGGCAAGATCCGCACCCGTGAATCCGGACGTGGATTTTGCAACTTCCTTGAAGTCAACATCAGAGCCTATCTGCTTGTTGCGTGCGTGAACCTTGAGTATCTCCTCGCGCCCCTTGATGTCGGGATAGTTGACCGTTATCGTGCGGTCAAAACGTCCGGGACGAAGCAGTGCGGGGTCGAGAATGTCGGGACGGTTGGTAGCCGCTATAACGATGATGCCGTCGTGAGAGCCGAAGCCGTCCATTTCAACGAGCAGCTGGTTGAGTGTCTGCTCGCGCTCGTCGTGACCGCCGCCAAGCCCTGCGCCTCTGTGACGTCCGACCGCATCGATCTCGTCGATGAAAATGATCGATGCAGGCGCTTTTCTTGCCGTTTCAAAGAGATCGCGTACACGGGATGCGCCGACACCGACGTACATCTCGACGAAATCCGAGCCCGAGATCGAGAAGAAGGGAACGCCCGCCTCGCCCGCGACTGCCTTCGCGAGAAGCGTCTTACCTGTACCGGGAGGGCCCACGAGCAGAACGCCGTGGGGGATCCTTGCACCGAGCTTTGTGAACTTGTTGGGAGCTTTAAGGAACTCAACTATCTCCTCAAGCTCTTCTTTTTCCTCGTCAGCTCCCGCAACATCCTTGAATGTTATGCGGTTCTTGCCGTCGGCGGTAGGCGTCTTTACGCGCGCCTTGCCGAAGGAATTCATCTTGCCGAGTCCGTCTTTGCCGCCGTTCATCTGCCTGATAATGAATATCCAGAAGCTGATGAACACGATGACCATAATGATCGTGGGCAGGAGCGAGATCCACTGAATGGGATCCGAGGGCTCGTATTCGACCTCGGTCAGCACTCCGCGGTCGATCTGATCCTTGATCTCGTCGCCGAGGTCATTGTAGAATATGGACGCGCTTGCCAGCTCATATGAAAGCTCTTTTGTTGCGTCGCCGTCCTTTACCGTGATCTTCAGAACATTATCGTTTCCGAGCTGGAATTTAACGACCTCTTCATTGAGAAAATATCTTACGATATCGTCGTAGGTCGTCTTTTCCGTTTCGGGTGCTTTGAAAAATTGCATCATAATGACGATCATAAGTGCTATTGCCA
>CAYYND010000114.1:0-3338 GCA_964472845.1 uncultured Lachnospiraceae bacterium
AAAGCGTACTTATGTCTGCTCACATCAACAGAACGAGATATATGCGTTGCCCAAAGTGTAATGAAAAGTCTTGGCAGAAAAAATTGATAAGCAAGGAATGATCACTCAGTTTATTCAATGCAATAAAAAATGTTGAAGCAAAAAGCACCGTAGAAATACGGTGTTTTTTAAGCCAAAAATCTTGACAAACATATGTTCTATCGTGTATAATAAAGTTCCTCAACAGAGGAACTACAACTGAATAGATGTAAGATTGAGATGTGGCAAAGCCACCTAAAGCCGGCGGTATGCTAAGAGAAAATACCGTCATCCAACACTCTATGCGTTTTGGTACTGTTAGCGAGTGTATGGGTGCGACAACAGTCCCATCTTGTCCGAGATTGCCGTCAAGCATTAAGGCTACGATGCCGTAAAGTAAAATTTCCGCAAGCACGGTTTTTATCGGAATAAGTCGATTCTTGTTTTATCTACATATTTGCTTTAAAATCAACCGGAATTGATACAAAATTAACAAAAATTAATTATCATATTTTTTCTTCTTGACAAATTCAAAAAAATAGTATATTATATACTATGTATGATATCACCGAAATTGTGACTGTTTTTATTCGGGATCATAATATTATAAAAAAATTATATAAAAAGAGGAAAAAAGAACTATGGAATACCGTATTGAACACGACTCGATGGGCGAGGTAAAGGTACCTGCCGACAAGTATTGGGCTGCACAGACCGAGAGAAGCCACGAGAACTTCCTTATCGGCGTAGGTATCGAAACCATGCCGAGAGAGATCACGCACGCTTTCGGTGTACTTAAGAAGGCTTGTGCTATTGCCAACAACGCTCTTAAGCCCGAAAAGATGACAGATGCAAAGCTCGCTGCTATTTCCAAGGCTTGTGACGAGGTTATGAGCGGTGCGCTCAACGATCATTTCCCGCTCGTAGTATGGCAGACGGGATCGGGCACACAGTCCAATATGAACGCAAACGAGGTCATTGCCAACAGAGGTACAGAGATTGGCGGCGACACACTTGAGAAGCCCCTTCATCCCAACGATGATATTAATATGAGCCAGAGCTCAAACGATACATTCCCCGCGGCTATGCACATTGCCGCAAAGATCGTTATCGAGGACAAGGTATTCCCCGCGATAGACCTTCTCGTAGATACATTGAAGCGCCTTGAGGCTGAGAACGATGACGTAGTTAAGAGCGGAAGAACACACCTTCAGGACGCTACTCCCATCAAGTTCTCGCAGGAGATCTCCGGCTGGAGAGCTTCTCTTGAAAGAGACAAGGCTATGCTCGCATCCGCACTTCCTTACCTCTCTGAGCTTGCTCTCGGCGGTACGGCAGTAGGTACGGGTCTTAACTGCCCCAAGGGCTTTGACGTTAAGGTAGCAGAGGCTATTTCCGAGATCACAGGTAAGCACTTCGTAACTGCCGAGAACAAGTTCCACGCTCTGACTTCAAAGGATGAACTCGTATTTGCTCACGGTGCGCTCAAGGCACTTGCCGCAGATATGATGAAGATCGCAAACGACGTAAGATGGCTCGCATCAGGTCCTCGTGTAGGTCTCGGCGAGATCAAGATCCCCGAGAACGAGCCCGGTTCTTCCATTATGCCCGGTAAGGTCAACCCCACACAGTGCGAGCAGGCAACTATGGTTGCAGTTCAGGTAATGGGTAATGACGTAGCAGTCGGTATGGCGGCATCGCAGGGTAACTTCGAGCTTAACGTATTTATGCCCGTTTGCATCTATAACTTCCTCCAATCCGCAAGACTTCTTGCAGAGTCCATCGTTTCCTTCAATAACAAGTGCGCGGTAGGAATCGTTGCAGACAGAGCAAAGATGCACGATAACCTCCACAACTCACTTATGCTCGTTACAGCTCTTAACCCTTACATCGGTTATGAGAACGCAGCTAAGACGGTCAAGAAGGCATTCAAGGATAACTGCTCGCTCAAGGAAGCTTGCGTAGCTCTCGGATTCCTCACCTCGGAAAAATTCGACGAGGTATTCCACCCCGAACAGATGGTCTGATCCCGACCTGACAAATATTTCATTTTCCGCACGTTTCAAAGAAGCGTGCGGAAGATGTGCGTAAAAGCCCCCGTGTTCACCGCCTTGCACGGATAGGAAGATAATAGAATAAGGCGTATTTTTAACTATCAACATACGAAAGGATGGTCGGAATATGGTTTTCAAATACTATCCCGGATGTACACTGAAAACTAAAGCCAAAGAACTTGATATAACCGCCAGAAAAGTGGCGCAGGCTCTCGGAGTTACCCTTGAGGAGCTTCCTGAGTGGCAGTGCTGCGGCGGTGCATACCCGCTTGCTAAGGATGAGATAGCAACTAAGCTTTCATCAGTCCGCGCTCTCAAGGCGGCAAGAGAAAACGGTACGCTCGTAACGCTTTGCTCTGCTTGTCATAATGTTGTAAAGCAGGTCAATAACGATATGCAGACAGATGACTACATATCAACGAGAGTAAACAATTATATGGGAGAGACTCCCTACAACGGCGAGACCGAGGTGCTTCATTATCTTGAGATGCTTCGTGACAAGATCGGTTACGATAAGATCGCCGAGAAGGTAGCAAATCCACTTAAGGGCAAAAAGATAGCCGCATACTACGGATGCCTTTTGCTTCGTCCGAGCAAAATTATGCGAATGGATGACCCTGAAAATCCGACGATAATGGAGGATCTGATCAAGGCAACGGGCGCCGAGCCGGTAGTTTACGCTATGCGTAACGAGTGCTGCGGTGGATACGTAACGCTTGAGGATAAGAGCATAGCTCAGAAGAGAAGTCAGATGATCCTCGAGGATGCCAAGGCTCACGGAGCGGATACGATCGTAACGGCGTGCCCCCTGTGCCTCTATAACCTTAAGAAAAGTGCCGCTGATGCGGGCATAGAGGTTCGCTATTTCACCGAAATACTTGCCGAGGCTCTCGGCGTAGTCAATGAATGAGTCGGAGGTAATTATGCACGATAATAATCAGAATAAAAGATCCGACATTATACGCATAAGCGGCGTCAACCCGCTGAAGTGTATGAGATGCGGAAAATGCACGGCTACCTGCCCCTCTTACGACGAGATGGAATATCATCCCCATCAGTTCGTATATATGGTAGAAAAGGGTGATATTGAAAAGCTCGCGCAGTCCGATTCACTCTTTAAATGCCTTACTTGCTTTGCTTGCGTTGAAAGATGCCCTCGCGGTGTTGAGCCTGCAAAGCTTATCGAGGCAGTGAGAGATACCGTTATACGAGCTCATGGTAACAATCATATGACGATGGAACAGTTTGCGCAAAAGCTTGCGGAGC
>CAYYND010000115.1:0-3289 GCA_964472845.1 uncultured Lachnospiraceae bacterium
ATACGATAAACGGAGGTAAGATCAATTGTCAATATCATCAAAAAAAGCGGCGTTGATAACGCTCGGTTGCAAGGTCAATCAATACGAATCCGAGGCCATTGCCGAAAAGCTTGCGGAATACGGTATCACGATAACCGATGCCGGCGAGATATGTGATGTTTATATTATAAATACCTGCACCGTAACGGCGGAATCCGAACGAAAGTGCCGTCAGATGATACGTCGTGCCTTAAAGACCAATCCGAACGCGTATATACTTGTATGCGGATGCCTCTCCCAGACAGATCCCGAGAGTATCAAGGCGATCGAAGGTGTGGATTATATATGCGGAAACACGAATAAGCTTTCGGTCGCGGATATTGCGCTCGATTTGATCCGTAAAGGGCAAAAAGGCACTACGGTATCCGAAAATATAGGCGACGTGTCCTCCTGTCCGTTTGAGAGTATGAGCATCAAGCACTTTGACCGTACGCGAGCATATGTGAAAATTCAAGACGGATGCGAGAGCCGTTGTACGTACTGTATAATTCCATCTGCGCGCGGTCATATACGCTCCAAAGCCTTTGACGACGTGCTTGATGAGATCAAAACCCTAACTGAGGGAGGTTGCCGTGAGGTAGTCCTTACGGGAATAGAGACGGGATCATACGGCAAGGAAACGGGAAAATACGATCTGGCAGATCTTCTTATGGCTATTGACGGAATTGAAGGAATAAACCGCGTCCGTACAGGTTCATTAGATCCTGCCATTATGAAGCGCGGCTTTATTGACAGGCTGGCACGGGTACGCTCGCTCTCTCCGCATTTTCACCTTTCTATGCAAAGCGGGAGCGATCGCATACTTGCGCTTATGAAACGTCGATATAATGCTGAAATGGCACTTGAGGCGATAGAATATCTCAGAGAAAAAATAGACGATGTTATGTTCACCACCGACGTAATAACAGGCTTCCCCGGCGAGAGCGATGAGGACTTTGAGAAGACAAAAGAATTTCTCAGAAAAGCAAGATTTCTTGCTGTACACGTCTTTCCTTATTCTGAGAGGGAGAATACACCGGCGGCGAATATGCCGAACAAAGTACCCGTCGGTTTAAGACATGAGCGTTGCAACGAACTTATTGAATATCAAAAGCAGATCTCCTATTCCGTCATCGATGATTATATAAACACACACGACTCCGTGAGCGTTTTATTCGAAACTTACGAGAACGGATTGGCTATCGGTCATACGCCGTCGTTTGTCGAGGTAGCCGTAAGATCCGACGTACCGTTACATTCCCGTATATTTGACGTAAGACCGATCGAACGCCGCGGTACATTGTGCTTTGGAGAAATAATCAAGGAAAGGAACTCAGAATTATGAACCGTGACGTAAGGATGATGGCACGCATTCGCAATTTCGGAAGCTATACCGACACAAATTTTGATAATATGCGCCAAGAGCTTGGGCTTACTCTAAGCAGAGGGCAGCTTCGACGTATCGCTCAGTATTACTCAAGCACATTAAAAAAAGCTCCTACGGTCAGTGAGATATGCTTTTTGAACGATCTTTCAGATCAGCTGAAGCGCTCGCCCGACAAGAGAGCTCCGCTTCAGCTTGAGACGTACGACGGTGAGCTTTACGAGACTCTTGAGGATATGCAGTCAAAGCTTCACGCACTCTCCTATGAACTGAAAAGACCCGCAACATATTCAGCACTTGCGTCGGCGGCGGATGCTTATCTTGAACGCAGCGGAAAAGAGCCCGTGCTTCCAAAATGCTGCTCATTTGCGAAGATCACCGAGGAACGGCGCATAGCAGAGCGCAAAAGGCTTCTGTGCGAGGTAACATCGAATACAAAAATATATTTGAATGAGCAAAAGATACCCGATGTCTTTAGCAATGACTTTTATGCCTGCGTTATGTCTAACGACCGTTCGATGCTAAACGAATTTATTTCGGATATGCTTGAATGTCAAACGGTATCTATGGCAAGTCCCGTGGAGGAAAGCGGTATTCTCTCCTCTCTTATGCGTATTGCGGACGGAGCAACAGTAAATCTTTCCGCAGTGGCAAGCATATTTACGGATATACTTGCCAAGGAGGCAACGGACTACGATGTTTTTTCGTATCTGCTGAAAGTCCCCGAGCCGATCGCCTACACCGTTAGAGTAACAAGAGCGGGTGCCTCAAGGTTACAAAAGATATGCGATGACAAAGACGGCATAGATTTAGTTTTTATCGGGATCGCCGGCAAAAAGCGAGAGCTTTGTCTGCGGCGCGGTAACAACTCTCTTGCGGTCAAATACAATATGGAGTTTCTTTTGTCTCTCGGTTTGGCATATGAAGCTTTGAAGGATCCGAGCGTTGAGTCGGATCTTGGCGAAAACCTCTCTATGACATCTGAGAACGTAGAAATTTCCGTATTGAACGAGGAATATGTCGGTTGCGAGGTACGTGTCAGTGATTGTTCATCCTACCGAAAAGCGATGTATGCCGTGCTCAATTCTGTCGGAATGACGGTAGCAAAGGGGTATAGCTATACCGACTGTGAAATATTTGCAAGCTATACGCTAAAGGATCCGCACGACAGCGGAGCCGACGAAAGGTCTTTGAGTATGATAGCGGGTGCTTACAGAGCAAAAGCGGAGCTTGCGATAGGCGGCAGCTCGGAATGTATATTCTCCGATGCTAAGGATCTGCCGACGCTAAAGATACTGTCCTACGCAAACGCCAAGACTCTCATTCCGCCATCAGACTTGACGAGTGATGAATGTCATTGGTACCTTCTTGTCGCCTCAAAACTTGACAGCGGTATCCCGGATTTTTCCAATCTTCGCAAGCTTTTAAGATATATAGACAAGCTAAGGGCAGATGGCGTCATACTTGAACTGAGCTATGTCGGCGGTCTTACGCTATTTGAGGTTCTGTCCCGCCACGGTGCGAGTGGGGCTTATCTGTCCGGTCCCGAAAAAAGTATAGCATTCGGATTTCTTGCCAAGACCTTGACGCCGATCAAAGGAATCGAGCTTAACATAACACATTAAGGCAATGATAACGTCGAGATTTGATGTTTCTACAAAATAAAGTTATTAATTTTTTGAAAATATTAAAAAAATATTCCATATTGCTATTGCAATTTGCAAGGAATTATGGTATAATTACTGATGTTGTTTAGAATTAATTAATATTATGCAATGATAATGTGCCGGAAGGCGCGTTAAGGAGGTGTCAAGATATGTCCAAATGTTGCGTTTGCGGTAAGGGCGTTGTGTTCGGTCACAATGTTTCCCACTCAAACCGTAAGAC
>CAYYND010000116.1:0-3248 GCA_964472845.1 uncultured Lachnospiraceae bacterium
CTCTATCCCGTAGGGGCGGACGACGGTTTGCAAAGCAAACATCCGCCCGTTACTTCTCGTCTGTCCGCCCGTTACCGGAGAGAAAATTTCGCACCGCCCCCTTTTTGATCTGCCGGCACATCAATAACAGGTCAACAAATTACACTGTGTAGCGTCCTCGCCAAAGCCGGTTCAAAGGCGCGGCGTCTGAGCGCCCTTCGATTTCAGCGCTTGCAAGCCTTTGAAAGGGCTCGACCAAAGCTTTAAAAGAAATACGGTGCGCCCGCCGTCACGGCGGGCGAAACTTTCAAAAAAAAAGAAACGCCGTGCGCTTCGGCAAAGCAGCAAAGCCTCAAATCTTATAACCTACCACTTGACAACCCCGATCTTCTATGCTATAATAAACTGTATTATTGTGTTTAAAATCTAAGATCATTATTAACATCGGAGGATATAAATCTTATGAAATATCAGGATCTGTCACCAAAGCCCGATTTTTCGGAGATCCACGCCGAAGTCGACGGCTTTTGGAAACAAGAAAAGATCTTTGAACAGTCCGTAAACAAAAAAGCCCCTGAAGTCGTCTTCTACGACGGCCCCCCATTCCCGACAGGAAAGCCGCACCACGGCACCGTGCTCGTTTCCTTTATAAAGGATATGATCGCCCGCTATTGGACTATGAGAGGCTACAGCGTTCCCCGTGTCTGGGGCTGGGACTGCCACGGCTTGCCTATCGAAAATCAGGCGGAGACCCTTATGGGCATCACGGACAAGAACGAGATAGAAAACAGCATAGGCATCGACAAATTCAACGAAAAATGCCACGAGATAGTTTCAAACAACAACGACGCGTGGCGCGAATACATCGATCAGATGGCGCGTTGGGTCGATTACGACAACGCCTACAAAACTATGAACCCTTCCTTTATGGAGAGCGTTATGTGGGCGTTCAAGACCTGCTACGACAAGGGGCTCATATACAAGGATTACAGAGTTACCCCTTATTGCACGCACTGCGAGACCTCTCTTTCCATCTCGGATACGCGTGAATCCGACTCGACACGTATGCGCCAAGACAGGTGGATCGTAGTCAAGTTCAAGACCGAGCTCAAGGTCGGAGACAAGCCCGTTTACTTTTTGGCTTGGACGACGACGCCCTGGACTCTCCCGTCCAACCTCTGCCTTGCGGTCGGCGAGAAGCTGACTTACGCCTTCGTCGAGGTCGGAGACGAGATACTCGTCGCAGGCAAGGACACGCTTGCAAACTTCAAGAACGTGTTCGGCGAGGAGCCTAAAATAGTTAAGGAATGTGTCGGCGCAGACCTTGTCGGTCAGCACTACGAGCCGCTCTTCCCCTACTTTGCAGAGCTTGCGGAAAAGGGCGCGTTCCGCGTCGTTACAGCCGATTACGTCGGCGCAGACGAGGGTGTCGGTATCGTTCACACGGCTCCCGCGTTCGGTGAGGACGACTATTGGACGTGCAAGAATAACGGAATTCCGCTCGTCAACCCCGTTGACTCCAAGGGACGCTTCACCGCCGAGATAACGGATTTCTATCCGCTTCAGGGCGAAAAGAACGTAATAGAGATGAACCCCACCGTTATCCGTTTCCTCTACGAGAACGGAAAGGCGGTCGCCGACGGCACGATAGAGCACAACTATCCGCACTGCTGGAGATGCAAGAGACCTCTTATTTACAAGGCGATGGACGCCTACTACTTCGACATCGGCAAGATCAAAGATCGCCTTATCGAAGCGAACGAGGAGATAAACTGGGTTCCCGAGACCGTAAAGCACGGCAGATTCGGCAATTGGCTCGAGGGTGCGCGCGATTGGAACATCTCGCGTAACCGTTATTGGAGCACGCCAATACCGATCTGGGTATGCGACAACGAGGAATGTCATCATCAGGAAGTCCTCGGAAGCGTTGAGGAGATCTATCAGAAGTCGGGAATAAGGCTTACCGACCTTCACCGTCAGTTTATGGACAAGGTCACCTACAAGTGCCCCGTATGCGGCGGCACGATGGTGCGCGTTCCCGAGGTGCTTGACTGCTGGTTCGAGAGCGGAAGCGTGCCTTTTGCTCAAAAGCATTATCCTTTTGAAAACAAGGAATGGTTCGAGAGCCATTTCCCCTGCGATTTTATCGTCGAATACACGGGTCAGATACGTTGCTGGTTCTATTACCTGCACGTTCTCGCCGTTGCTCTGTTCGACAAGCCGACCTTCAAGAACTGCGTCGTTCACGGAACGATACTTGCAAAGGACGGAAAGAAGCTCTCCAAATCCTCAAAGAACTACACCGACCCTATGGAGCTTATGCGCAAATACGGTACGGACTCCTTAAGGCTTTATCTCTATCAGACAAACGCTATGCTGATAGGAGATCTTATGTTTGACGACAACGGGATCCTCGATTCCTTCCAGCAGCTCATCCTTCCGTTCTGGAACGCCTGCAACTTCTTTATTTCGTACGCCAACATAGACGGCTTCGAGGGCGATCCCAACAAGGTTCCCGAGAGCGGCAACAGGCTCGATAAATGGGTGCTTGCAAAGCTCTACACGACGGAAAAGACCATCAGCTCGAATATGGAAGCCTACCGCATCGACAGATACGTCGACAGCCTTATGTCGCTCGTTGACGGCATTACGAATTGGTATATCAGACGTTCGAGAAGAAGATTTTGGACGACGGGAATGGACGAGGACAAAAAGAACGCCTACGAGACGCTCTATTATGTTATCGTCAATACCGCAAAGCTCTTTGCGCCCGTAGCACCCATCATCTCGGAGAAGATATACAAGCTCTTTACGAATGATTATTCGGTTCACCTTTCGGATTGGCCCGACATTCCCGAGCAGTTTAAGGACGATGCGCTTGTTGAGAACATCGATCTTGTTCAGAACGCAATATCGCTTGCGAGATCCATTCGTAACAAGAACCGCGTTAAGAACAGACAGCCGCTGAGCACGATGCAGCTTGCTATGTCGGACAGCTCCAAGCTTGAGAGCCTGCGCGAGTTCTCGGACGTTATTGCCGAGGAGCTCAACGTAAAAGAGGTCATTCTCAACGAGGATGTGGGCGATATCGCAAAGGTCAAGTACGATCCCAATTTTGCGGTCATTAATGAAAAATGTGACAGAGCGGAAAAAGGAAAGGTCATTCAGGCGATCAAGAGCGGCAAATACCGTCTTGAGATCGGACACGCCGTTCTTTCCGTTGTCGGCGAGGTTAAGTTATTTGTTGTGCGCGTGTTTGTTGTTTGGTA
>CAYYND010000117.1:0-1146 GCA_964472845.1 uncultured Lachnospiraceae bacterium
GCCGATGCCGAACACTTCAGACGTGTGGCTGAAATAATAAAAGCTGATCCATCACGAAGATACGTTGTAGCCTCAGCTCCGGGAAAGCGTTTTCCCGGCGACACAAAGGTAACCGATATGCTGTACACGTGTTACGAAATGATGCGGAATCACGAAAATGTAGACAAGTATTATGAACAGATCAAAGACAGATACTACGGGATACTGAACGATCTCGGATTGGACTTTGATATAAGCGGAGAGCTTGAATATGTCAAGAATGCTATGTTGCATAGAGCGGGACGCGACTACGCTGCATCAAGAGGCGAATATATAAACAGCTTGATACTTGCAAAATATCTCGGCTTTGATTTCGTTGATGCCGAAAATGTTATCGTATTCCGTGACGACGGCTCTCTTGACGAAGAAGAAACTTATGAAACTATGAGGATCGAGCTTGCACGTCATGAGTATGCGGTGATCCCGGGATTCTACGGTTGTATGCCGAACGGTACCATCAAGACCTTCACAAGAGGCGGATCCGATTTTACGGGATCGATAGTCGCAAACGCCGTCGGAGCATCTCTTTACGAAAATTGGACCGATGTCTCGGGCTTTATGATGGCTGATCCACGTATAGTAAATGATCCAATCTGTATTGATACTATAACCTATCGCGAGCTTCGCGCACTGTCGTATATGGGTGCTACCGTGCTTCACGAGGAGGCTATCTTCCCCGTTCGCAATGCGGGTATACCGATAAATATACGCAACACTAACGCGCCCGAGGATGAGGGTACGATGATAGTGGCGAACACGAATGAATATGATCAGGATTGCATAATCACCGCTATCTCAGGAAAGAAGGGCTTCTCTGTTATAACTATCGAAAAGGCAAAGATGAATTCCGATATCAGCTTTGTTCGCAGACTGCTTGAGGTTCTTGAAGATAACGAGATCTCGTTTGAACACGTTCCCGCGGGGATAGATTCCATTTCTCTCATACTTTCGACCTCTCAGCTTGAGGGAAAAAGCGAAAAGATAATAACAGCTATGAATCGCCGTGTCCGCCCCGACAGCATAACGATCGAGAACGGTATATCTCTTATCGCTATCGTGGGACGCGGTATGGTCAAAAACAAGGGCGTTTCTGCGAGAGTTCTCACC
>CAYYND010000117.1:1156-3246 GCA_964472845.1 uncultured Lachnospiraceae bacterium
AACATCATCGTAGGTGTCGAAGAACACGATTTTGAAAAAACGGTCAACGCCATATATAGGGAATTCGTAAAAAAGAAGAGCCGCTGACAAAAATGACCGATGGTTATGAAACGCCATCGGTCATATATTTAACTTTATGAGTATCAGCACATAGTTCCTTCGAGCTGTTTTCCACCGAGGATATGGAAATGTAAATGCTTTACCGATTGGCAAGCGTGCTCACCGCAATTTGATACAACGCGGTATCCGTCAACGAGAGTCCCGCCTGCTTCGCTATCTTCGGAATCACCTCAAATATTTTAGCAACACATTCACTGTTTTTTGAGTCGATAGAATCAACACTCGCTATGTGCGATTTGGGAACGACAAGTATATGCACGGGCGCCTGAGGCGCGATATCATAAAATGCGTATACGTATTCATCCTCATAAGCTTTTTTCGACGGGATCTCCCCGTTGATTATACTGCAAAACAGACAGTCCATATTTATTACCATTCCTTTCATACCGACAGATAATATTCGAAAATTTATTTACAAGGAAAGTATATCACAGAAAATCCTTAAAGTCAAGATTTACGGAGTTTAAAATGGAAAAAAATATTGAAAAGCTCGATATCGACATAGAATATGATCTTTGGACATATTTAAAGATGCAAAGCAAGCCGATCGTTATGTACGGCATGGGAAACGGCGCTGACAAAATACTTGAAGTATGTGCAAAATTCGGCATAGAAGTCAAGGATTTCTTTGCAAGCGACGGATTTGTGCGCGGACATTTGTTTCACGGGAAACCGGTTCTTTCATATTCGGCAGTATGCGAAAAATACGGTAAAGGAAATTTCATCGTATTGCTTTCCTTTGCCTCCTCGCTTGATACAGTCATCGAAAATATAAAGCGCATCGCATCTGAAAATGAGTTGTATGCTCCGGACGTTCCCGTATCGGGAGATGGTCTGTTCGATCTCGAATATTTCAAATCGAATTACGATAAATTCAATCGCGCGTTTAATATGATGGCAGATATTCAATCGAAGCGGATATTCCAAAACGTGATAATGTACAAACTCAGCGGCAGGATCGACTTTCTGTTTGATGCGGAAAGTGACGAGAACGAAGTATTTTCCGAAATACTTTCTCCCCAAAATTATAAAACTTACGCCGATCTCGGAGCATACAACGGAGATACGGTGCGAAAGCTGCTGACGTACACGGAGTCGGTCAAAGATGTAATCGCGCTCGAGCCCGACAGAAGAAGCTTTAAAAAACTGCAAGCTTATGCAGAGTCCGAGCAAAGATGCCGCGTCTTGACTTACAATGCTGCGGCTTGGTCTGAGCATACGACGCTGACGTTCGACGACAGCGGAAACCGAAATTCAAATGTCAATGCCCGATCTACCTTAAATTCTAAAATACGCGAGGTCTCGGCGGAACCGCTTGATGATATATTTTCCGCCTCCGATATCACTTGCATCGATTACATAAAGTATGATGTTGAAGGCTCGGAACGCGAAGCCATCCTCGGATCGTTGAACGTCATAAAGAATCACTCCCCCGACCTTTTAATCTCACTTTATCACCGAAATGAGGATATGTTCGATCTGCCGATGCTTATATCCGAGATCGCTCCCGAATACAAGCTCTATCTCAGAAGGTTCAAATACATTCCCGCGTGGGATCTTAACCTGTATTGCACAAAGCGTTCCTGAGAACAATACAGACCGTATAAAAAGCCCAAAGCTTGATATACGGTCTTTTTTACGCCTCACGATCCCGTATAGTTCCGAAGAGATCCCAAAATCCCTTCGGCTGATCCGAGCTTGGGGTGTCGGTATCGCGCTCTTCGTCTTCCCTGTTTTCTTCCTCGGCGGTGCCCCCGTCGCTTTTTCTGCCGTTTTCGCTTGCGGATGCCCCATTACGCGAGATATCTGCGGTGTGAGTACACGCTCGGTTAAATTGAACGGCAGTTGCGGATATACCGACATATCTGCCCTCGGGTATGATCCCCGAGAAAAACGCAGAATGTCCGTCAGCAGTTATCTCACTGTTTTTTACATATTTCCAAACATATTCGGCATCATCTATATATATC
>CAYYND010000118.1:0-3210 GCA_964472845.1 uncultured Lachnospiraceae bacterium
CTGTTTGTGAGCTTGATGAGCGAGCCGCCGAAGAAGTCGCCGATACCCGTGCCGAATATCGTCAGCGCAAGTCCCGTTACGTTCTGATTGGCTCTGAGCGTTACCGTAAGGAAGGCGTAAATAAGTCCCATAACGAGTGAGCCGAGCAAGGAAGCCAGAAGGGGAATGAGGATGGCAAGCACGGGATTTATGTGATCCGCTACGGGAGCGGGGAGCAATCTTTCGTAGAAAAACGCGCCGATGATGCCGCAAATGCCGCCGACCGTCATAACTCCGGGAATTCCGAGGTTAAGGCTTCCGGATTTTTCGGTCACTATCTCGCCTGTTGAACCGAACAGCAGGGGGATGCCTTGAATGATAGCTCTTTGTAATATAGTTGCGATCATTTATTTGCCCTCCTTTTTGAAGTGTTTAAATACTACTCTGTAATTGATAAGAAAATCCGATCCGATTATAAAGAACAGAATGATACCCGTCAATATCATCGAAAACGAGCTGTTGAGGTCAAAGTCGGTAGCGACCTGTGCGCCACCCTTGTCAAAGAAAACAAGGATAAATGATGTAAATATCATAACGAAGGGATCGAACTTTGCCAACCAAGAGACCATAATAGCCGTAAATCCTCGGTTACTTACTATATTTTCGTTTATAGTGTGATTGTTTCCGCCCGCGACTATCATCATACCCATAATTCCGCAAATGATGCCCGAGAGCGCCATAGTTCTGATAATGACCTTTTTTACGTTAATGCCTATGTATTTTGCGGTGTTCTCGCTTTCTCCGACGACGGAGATCTCATAGCCGTGCTTGCTGTATTTAAGATAAATAAATATCGCAACAAGAATGATGGCGACGATGGCAATATTGAGTATATAGTTCCTGCCGAGGAATTGGGTTCCGCCTATTATGGGGAGCCAGCCGTTTTTGGTCGATTGATTTATGATACCGACCGTTCCCGAGCCCTTGGGCGTTTCCCAGAATGTGATACATACGAGTACGAGCTGAGCGGCTACGTAATTGAGCATCAGCGTGAAGAGCGTCTCATTAGTGCCCCAATGAGCCTTGAAAAAGGCGGGGATAATTGCCCAGATCGCGCCTGCGAGCGCGCAAAGAACGAACATAACTATAAGATATATCGGAGTCGGAAGCTTATCCGAAAGATATATCATACAAGCCGCTGCCGCAAGTCCGCCGATAAGCACCTGACCGTTGGCACCGCAGTTCCAAAATCGCATTTTGAATGCGGGAGTGACCGCAAGCGAGATGCCGAGAAGAATGGCAACATCGTGGATAAGTACCCAGATCTTGCGCTTGAATGTAGATGAGTTACCGAAAGCACCCTTAAACATCGTGGCATATATCGCTATCGGATTGTCGCCCGTCAATATTACCGTAATAACGGCGCACAAAACGAGTGCCGCAAGGACTGAGCAGATCCTTATGGCAAGCGAGTGCCACCACGGAAGCGCGTCACGTTTGACTATGTGGAACAGCGGCTCGCGCGAACCGGACACGGACTTTTTGGATATATGTACTTGTTGCTTGTCCATATTATTCATCCTCCTTATCTGCATTTGAGGTCTTTGTCATAAGAAGCCCGATCTCTTCCTTTTTGGCGGTTCGACCGTCAACTATACCCGTGACTTTGCCGCCGCCGATAACAAGTATTCGGTCGCAAAGCTCGATGAGTACGTCAAGATCCTCGCCGACAAATATTACGGCAACACCGCTTTCCTTTTGCTTTGTAAGAAGGTTGTAGATCGTGTACGAGGAGTTGATATCAAGTCCTCGCACGGGATATGCCGCCATAAGTACCGTGGGAGCGGCGGCGATCTCACGTCCTACGAGCACCTTTTGTACGTTACCTCCCGAGAGACGTCTTACGGGCGTCTTTGCGCTCGGAGTAACGACTTCAAGATTTTCGATTATTTCATCTGCAAGATTTTTGGGCTTTTTGCGGTTGAGAAACGCCGATCTGCCTTTTCGATAACTGCGCAGCATCATATTGTCTATGATGTCCATATTTCCGACAAGTCCCATACCGAGTCTGTCCTCGGGAACAAAGGAGAGCCTTACACCGAGCTCCTTTATCTGCATAGGAGTTTTGTCGCGCAGATTGACCGTCTCGCCGTTTTTGGGGTTATTGTAGGTGATCTCTCCGCTTTCTATGTGTTGAAGTCCCGCTATCGCTTCGAGCAGCTCTTTTTGACCGCTTCCTGCGATGCCTGCGATTCCGAGGATCTCTCCGGATCTTGCGGTAAACGATACGTCATCAAGTATCTTTATACCGTCACGGTCGATGCAGTTGATGTGAGATACCATAAGCCTGTCACACGAATTTTCGGGCTCGGAGCGTTCGATATTGAGCGTGATCTTTTTGCCGACCATCATCTCGGTAAGCTCGGATTCGCTCGTTTCGGAGGTCTTGACGGTTCCGATGTACTCTCCCTTGCGGAGTACGGCAACTCTGTCGGAGATCGAAAGAACCTCGTGCAATTTGTGAGTGATGATTATTATCGATTTGCCGTCATCTCTCATTCTGCGCAGAACATCGAAGAGCTTTTCGGTCTCCTGAGGAGTCAGAACTGCCGTCGGCTCGTCCAGAATGAGTATATCGGCTCCTCGGTAAAGCACCTTGATTATCTCAACGGTCTGCTTTTCGGAGACAGACATCTCATAGATCTTTTTGTTAGGATCTAAGATAAACCCGTAGCGGTTGGATATCTCTGCGACTTTTGAGGATGAAGCCGCAATATTATACTTTTCACCGTCGTTGATGCCGAGAATTATGTTCTCGGTAGCGGTGAAAAGGTCTACCAGCTTGAAGTGCTGATGTATCATTCCTATCTTGTGATCGAATGCGTCTTTGGGGGATCTTATTACGGTTTCTTTGCCGTCGATAAGTATCTGACCCTCATCCGGAAAATAAATACCCGAGATTATATTCATAAGGGTAGTTTTTCCGCTTCCGTTTTCGCCGAGGATCGCAAGTATCTCGCCGTGATCCACGCTCAAGTTGACATCCTTGTTCGCTATCACTCTTCCGAAGGTTTTCGTTACGTTTCTCAGCTCAATTGCGGGAGCTCTGTTCATACTGCACCAAGCCTCCTTATTTCAGTAAAAATCAGTAGTTTGTTTATCAAAGAAGCATAGGGGCCGCGCACATCGGTGCGGCAGCCCCCGTAACTGCTTATCAGTTATATTATAATC
>CAYYND010000119.1:0-2912 GCA_964472845.1 uncultured Lachnospiraceae bacterium
GTTCTCCGCATTTGTGTTCTATCAGAGACGTGATTAAGGAGGTTTGGAAATGAACGCATCTAATATTGATAACAAGCCGAGAGTAGCGAAGGAAACGAAGAATAAGATCAGAGTCGAATTCGAAAGAACTCCTCTCAAAGAAAGGCTGAAAGCAAGATTTGCGACAATGTCGTTTTTGAAGAAAGTGGTATGGTTCATTTTCAGATTTGTCCTTCTTATAGGCGTATCTTACGTAGTAATTATGCCGTTCATCAAGATGGTAACACGTTCGTTTATGGACGTGCAGGACTTCCTTGACCCGACGGTATGGTACATTCCCAAGCATTATACGCTTGATATCTACAAATCGATCATAACCGACCTTCAATACTTTAAGGCGTTTTTCAACACCTTCTTGCTTTCGTCCATGTGTGCGATCATACAGACATTCTTCTGCTGCCTTATCGCATACGGACTTGCAAAGTTCAAATTTAAGGGTAATAAGTTTATATTCCTGGCGGTTATATTCACGATGGTCGTACCTCATGAGGTGCTGCGTTCAACTTTGGATGAGCATTTCAGAGAATTTGACATATTCGGAATATTCCAGCTGCTCGGTGGCGGCGGTATAACGATCTTCGGGCATAATATCCCCGTTGCGATCGATATCTTCCCCGATAGCTTAAGCCATATATTTACCACGAACGGTATCTACCTCAAAAATACATTCTGGCCTCTTGTCCTTTTATCCATTACGGGACTTGCGTTTAAGAACGGTTTGTATATCTTCCTTCTTCGTCAGTTCTTCAGAGGAGTGCCCGACGAGCTTGAGGAATCCGCGTACATCGACGGTTCAAATACCTTCCGTACGTTTTTGCAGATCATCCTGCCGCTTTCCGTGCCTATGATGATCACAGTATTCCTGTTTGCATTCTCGTGGCAGTGGACAGATAACTTCTACACGAATGTATTCTTTGCTAACCAGAAGGTTTGGCTGATGCCTAACGTCATAGGTGTCCCCGGAAGCTTGACGGTTCCTACTCAGGTAGAGAGCAACTACACCGAGGCGGTGTACGGCGCAGCAGGTGTTCTTATAATCCTGCCCCTTGTACTTATCTACCTCTTCGGTCAGAGATACATCGTTCAGGGAATTGAACGTTCCGGTATCACGGGCTAATATTATCTACGCTTAGATAAAACTCAACAAAAATGGGTCGTCTTGCAGAAATGCGAGACGACCCTGAGTTTTTATTTGAAATAATAAAAAAGCACAAACGTACACCGTACCAACGTATGTATATCATAAGCTTGATATCTCGTGGGCGACCAATGTAAATGTGTGCTTCTTTTAAATTCGGAGTCAATACTCCGGGAAATTTACGCACCGTGGCAGTGGGCGTAAAAAGAGCCGATAAGCATTACGTAAACTTCCCCGAATACGAATGCCTACGGACAAATGCCGGACTTTTCTTGTGGCAAACAGCAAGTCCGACATCGTGCTAATATTATACAACAAAGCAAGAAGTTTGTAAATCATCAAAATAGACGATTTTTCATATTAATTTTCGTCAAAAAAGATACAAGGTAAAAAATCCATTCTGCTTTCACACGTAATTTTGTAGCAATTGACAAAATTCTGAAAAATATCGAAAAAAGCGTGAAAAATCGACTTAAAATATCAAGCCCCCAAAACGATCGAGACCCAAAGAGAGCAGAGGAAAGGCTGAATTATCAGCATCGCAAAAATAATAAAAAACAGAAAAATATTTTAAAAAGCTATTGACAAATGAACAGATCTGTGATAAAATACTCAGGTAAAAACAAGTAGGGCGTTCTCCGTCCTCACCGTAATGTATAAGCTTGCGGTAGATATGATTGCCAAGATACCCTTGGGTGTCTGTAATTATGCACGGAGAATAACGCTCCGTGCAATTTTTGTTCAATTGGAGGTGCGTAACTATCAGCGCAAACGATTTGCAGATCAATGAAGAGATCAAAGTCAAAGAGATAAGGGTTATCAACGAAGAAGGCGAGGCTCTGGGAATTATGAACAGTGCCGAGGCCCTTGAGATCGCATATGATAAGGGACTTGATCTTGTCCTTATCGCTCCGCAGGCGACACCGCCCGTATGCAGAATTATGGACTACGGAAGATATCGCTTTGAACGCGAGAAGAAGGAGAAAGAAGCTAAGAAAAAACAGCAGACTATTGAACTCAAGGAGATCCAGCTTACTTACAGGATCGACACACACGATTTTGAGACAAAGGTAAATCACGCATTGAGATTTCTTAATGCGGGAAACAAGGTCCGCGTGGTATTGAGATTCAAAGGTAGAGAAATGAGCCATTTACCGCTCGGCAGAGAAGTAATGCAGCGTTTCGAAGACGCTTGCTCGGAGGTCGGAACGGTGGATAAGAAGCCCGTGCTTGACGGGAGGGCGCTCAGTATGGTGATTATGCCTGCTAAAAAGTAATATCTTAGTGCAATGTTAATTGGTTTGTGTTATCCTTTGGGCGAGTAACTGCGTCACAGGGCAAAAGAACGATCTATATTGCAAGAATAAACAGAAAAGAGGAGTTATAACAATGGGAAAGGTTAAGACACATCGCGCATCCGCAAAGAGATTTTCCGTAACCGGTACAGGTAAGGTAAAAATGAACCACTGCCATCACCGTCATAAGCTCGGCATCAAAGATGCAAAGAGAAAGAGACATCTCCGTACTGCTACTTACGTAAGCAAGGCTATGGAGGCCAACATCAAAGCGTTGATTCAGAAGTGATCTGACAACAGGAACACATTAATAGAATTTGAGAAGGATTTCATAGGAGGAATTAGAAATGGCAAGAGTTAAGGGCGCAATGATGACCCGTAAGAGAAGAAATAAAGTATTAAAAGCAGCGTAGGGCTATTGGGGTGCAAAGAGCAAGCAC
>CAYYND010000120.1:0-2886 GCA_964472845.1 uncultured Lachnospiraceae bacterium
TGATAGCACGCACCGACGTCGACTTTTACGATGTCACCGTGCAGTATCCTGCTCTTTGACGGTATACCGTGAATTACCTCGTCGTTTATGCTTATGCACGCACTGCCGGGAAATCCGGCGTAGCCGAGGAAGGAAGGCTTCGCACCGCTCTTCTCGATGAATCGTCTGATGATCTTGTCGAGCTCATATGTGCTTATGCCTTCGCGGATGTTGTCACGGGCAACAAGCAAAGCCTCGCCCGTGATCCTACCCGCTATCTTCATTTCGGCGATCTGGACTGAATTTTTGATTTGTATCATACCTTCAACACCACTTTATGTCTCTTCAGTTCTCCTCTAATCGAGCAAGAGCCTTAAAGACAAGCGCGGTCGTATCCTCGACTTTTTCCTGACCCTTAACTTCAACAAGAATACCCTTCTCAGCATCATCAGCTTTGATAGGCTCTGTTTGCTTGGGGGAGGTGTCAAGGCGGACCTTAACTGTTTCTGCGGCATCATCGGGTCTTACGTAGAGAGACGAAGAACATTTGTCGCAAACGTTCTCTGTCGCAGGAGCTTTGTAAACGATGTGATATGATGCACCGCATCCGGAGCATATCCTTCTGCCGCTCATTCTTTCAACGATAACATCATCGTCGACGTCGATCGAAAGTGCAGCGTCGATCTTCACACCCATTTCCTCAAGCGCTTCCGCCTGGGGGATGGAACGAGGAAAACCGTCAAGGATAAATCCGTTCTTGCAATCATCATTCTTAAGTCTTTCCTTGATGATACCAATCATCACCTCGTTGGGAACGAGCTTGCCGTTGTCAACGTATTCCTTAGCTTGCTTACCGAGAGGTGTGCCCTCTTTCATAGCTGCGCGAAGAATATCGCCCGTCGAAATCGCGGGAATATTCCATTTTGCTGAAATATTTTCTGACTGTGTACCTTTTCCGGCGCCTGGAGCGCCCATAAGAATCAAATTCATATTTTTTCTCCAATCAGCAGATCTTTTATAAGATTATTTGCTTTTGACGAGGGAAATTAATCAAGGAAGCCTTTGTAGTTACGCAAGCTGAGCTGTGCTTCAAGCTCACGAACCGTCTCAATTGCAACGCCGACAACGATAAGAAGCGACGAGCCGCCGAATGCGATCTGAGCAATATTAACAAGGCTTGCGTCAGCAGTACCGGCAGAAAGTGCACCACCTGTTACTGCCTCATAAATTACTGTTACGAGCATAGGTACACCTGCAATAACGCAAAGGAATATCGCGCCGATAAGAGTAATTCTGTGAAGTATCTTTTTGATCTGGTCCGAGGTTGCCTTGCCCGCACTGTATCCCGGAATCGATCCGCCCTGTGCTCTGATATTGTTAGCTACTTCAACAGGGTTGAAGGAGATCTGAATATAGAAGAAGGCGAAAAGTACAAGAAGTACGAGGAATACAACGAGATAGGGCCATTTGTAGTAGTTGAAGTTATCTGCGATCCAAGTGAGCCACTTAACCTTGGGGAAGAAACCTGCGATCGTTGCGGGAAGCGATACGATCGAGCTTGCAAAAATTATAGGCATAACTCCGGACATATTAAGTTTGATGGGAAGATTTGTCTTCTGTCCACCGTACATCTTACGTCCTTTGACCTGCTTTGCGTACTGGATCGGAATTCTTCTCTCGGAATCTGTAAACCATACGATGAATACGAGAACCGCAAGAGCGACTACTACACACGCAAGAGCGATAAGGATACCGCCCCAGATGTGGAATTTCTCGTTCGTAATGATGTTCCAAAGCGAGGAAGCGAGTGATGAGAAGCCTGCAACGATATTAGCAAAGAGTATCATTGAAATGCCGTTGCCGATTCCCTTTTCATCGATCTGATGTGCGATCCACATAATGATCGCAGCACCCGCGCAGTAGCAGAGCACCATAACCGTGCACTGGAAGAATGCGTAGAGGGTAAGTCCATCTGTGATTCTATCAACAGTGGTCATTCCCGAGTAGCTTTTACTTGTTATAAGGATGGTATATCCCACAGCTGTGATGACTGCAAGCACGATCGTGATGATCCTTGTAAGGAGGTCGATCTTCTTCTTGCCTTCGTCACCCTCTTCCTTTGCCCATCTTTCGAGGGGAGGAAGTGCGATCGTGAGAAGCTGAACAACGATAGATGCCGTGATGTAAGGAGAAACGGAAAGAGCAAAGAGTGTTGCACTACCGAACGCCTGACCGGAAAGCACGTTCAAGTAACCGAATACCGAACCGCCGGCATTGTTCATAAACGTGTTAAGAGCATCTGAACTAACATAAGGTACAGGAATACTTGCGCCGAGTCTGTATATTACGATTGCAAAGAGGACAAAAAGCATCCTGTTTCTGAGATCGTTTACTTTCCAAGCGTTTTTTATTGTTTGAAACATCCTTATACCTCCTCAGTCTTTCCACCTGCTGCTTCTATCTTTTCCTTAGCGGTCGCTGAAAAGACTGCCGCTTTTACAGTTAATTTTTTAGTAAGTTCACCGTTTCCGAGAACCTTAAGACCGTCGAGTTCTTTTCTGATCACTCTCTTTTCGAGAAGAAGAGCTGCATCAACTACTGTTCCGTCCTCAAAGTTGTTGAGAGCTTCTACGTTGACGATAGCATATACCTTCTTGAAACGAGCGTTCTTGAAGCCTCTCTTAGGAAGCTTTCTGTAAAGCGGGATCTGACCGCCTTCAAATCCGGGTCTTACACCGCCGCCTGAACGTGCGTTCTGACCCTTGTGTCCCTTACCGGCTGTTTTACCGTTGCCGGAACCTGTTCCTCTACCCTTGCGCCAATTTTCCTGTGTGGAACCGACTGCGGGTGAAAGTTCGTGAAGTTTCATCTTGTCCTACCTCCTTAATTGTTTTCAACGGTTTCAAC
>CAYYND010000121.1:0-2865 GCA_964472845.1 uncultured Lachnospiraceae bacterium
GTTATATTATAATCTAAAACAGCCGAGCTGTCAAGCATTATAAAATATCGTAGAATGTTGCAGGATATTATCAGAATGCCGAGTTGAGAAGCTTGATACCGTCGATCTGGATATCGAAGTAAGGAGCGGAACGCTTCTCTGATTCGTGGAAGTAACCGTTGGATACAGCCTCTGTATCTGCGGTGTAGTTAGCGTCTGTGTCAACGTCAGCCATATAGCTTGTGAGGTGACCGTCAGCATCTACCTTTGCATTTACGTTCTTGTTGTCTGTAACTGTTACAGTGAACTTGCTTACGTCGAATACGTGGATGGAGCCGTCAGCAAGCCCTGCTTTAGCTGCTTCGATAGCTTCCTTTGTGCCTGCTGCTGCGGCGGTCGTGTTGATATCGCTGAGAACAACGGAGCCCGTTGCGATGGTACCTGTCCAATCCTTATCGATGGATTTGCCTTCCTTAACGGATCTGATCATATATTCCATATAAGGAGCCCAGTTGATAGCGGAGGAAACGATGAAGGTGTTGGGGCAAGCGGAAACCGTGCTTCCGTTGTAGGAAACGTTGGGAATACCATTTTCCTCGCAAGCCTTGGGAGCGCCCATAGAGTCTGCGTGCTGGCTGATAAGCTTACAACCGTTGTTGATAAGAACGTTTGCAGCTTCCTTTTCCTTGGGCTCGTCATACCATGAGCCTGTGAACTGAACTTCCATAGTAACCTCGGGAACTACGGATTTAGCACCGAGATAGAAGGAGGTGTAACCGGAAATAACCTCAGCGTATGTGTATGCGCCAACGTAACCGATCTTAGCTTCAGCAGCTGTGAACTTACCTGCGTCGATCATTTCCTTGAGCTTCATACCTGCGGCAATGCCTGCAAGATATCTGCCTTCGTAGATGGAAGCGAAAGCGTTGTGATAGTTGTCAAGTCCCTCGGTGTGTGCCTTTGTACCTGTTGCGTGGCAGAACTGAACGTTCGTGAACTCCTGAGCTGCCTGGATAATATGAGGCTCGTGACCGAAGCTGTCTGCGAAGATAACATCGCATCCCTCGTCAACAAGCTCTGCGGCTGCTGTGTAGCAAGCTTCGCTCTCGGGAATGTTTTTCTTGAAGATGACCTGATCGTCGGAAAGACCGAGAGCAGTTTTAGCAGCGTTTGCGGCATTGATGAAGTTTAAGTCATATGTAGAGTTTTCATCGTGAAGGAAAATAAATCCGACCTTGAAATCTTTGTCATCGTTGTTGTTGGGGGTTTTCTCGCAGGAAGCGAGTGTGAAGCAAGCACCTACAACAAGAACGAGTGCAAGCAGAAGAGAAAGAACCTTTTTCAGCATTTTAGATCTCCTTTTTAATAATGTTGTAATGTTTTTATATTTATGGGCTTATTCCCGATAAATCGAATTAAGTTAAATAAAGAAGTCCTTAGACTTCCGGGATCAGCAGAACTCTATTCCGCCTTCGACGCTCATAGATCTGACCCTTGCTAAGGATTCTACACGTATGCCTTTGTTTCTGATCAAGTCACCGCCGCCTTGATATGCCTTTTCGATGACTATACCTGCTCCGACCACGGTCGCACCTGCGGCGTTCGCAAGCTCGATGAGGGAATTGAGCGCACTTCCTTTCGCTAAAAAGTCGTCGATTATCAGTATCCTGTCGTTTGCCGAGAGAAATTCTTTTGATACCACTATGTCGTAGACCTTTCCGTGAGTGTAGGATGCTACCTTGGAGGTGTACACGTCCGGGCTTATATTGGAGCTCTTGCTCTTCTTCGCAAACACCACGGGACAATCAAAAAATTGCGCCGTCAAGCAAGCTACACCTATCCCCGATGCTTCGATGGTAAGTATCTTGTTTACGCCGCAATCGCTATATAACCTATGAAATTCTTTTCCGAGTTCGCACAAAAATCCCGTGTCTATCTGGTGATTGAGAAAGCTATCGACTTTCAATACGTCACCGTCGTATATCTTACCGTCTTTTCGTATGCGCTGTTCAAGAAGTAACATCTTATCGTACCTTTCGTTGTATGTTGCTTACGCAAATGCGTAACTTTCGGAAAAAAGATATTTTAATTATACACTATTGTCCCGAATAATGCAATAGACAAAAGAGACAAATTTCGCATATTTCGCCAAATCTTTTTGTAAACAATGATTTGGGAAGCCAAATCAAAACTGAAAAAGAAAACCAAAGAAGGAAATTAGAAGAGAATTGGAAGGGGCTCCGCTCCAAACCCCGCGAGCTTTTGAAAAAGCTCTACCAAAACTTTCAAAAAAAGAAAGAAATTACTTTTATTGAGGTTCTTTGGGGGTGTGGACCCTTTCTTTCAAGAAAGGGTCCACGAAAAACCTCACTGCCTACGACTCAAGCTGCCTGCCGAGGAAGCCTGCCGCTGTAAGGATGAGCTTGGATTCGACATCGGATCCGATCGTGCGCTCGGACGAGCCGTCGCTGACGGATGAGACACATCCGACTATATCGCCCTCACTTATGATCGGCATAGCACAGCTGATGTGATAAGCCCCACCGTCCGCGATGACGGGAAGCTTTTCGTCCCCGTTCTTGAATTGATACAGCTGTCTGCTTTCTATGATGTTTTCAAGCTCGTCCGAGAGCTTTTTGTCTGCATATTCTCGTCTCGGCACACCCGACGACGCTATGACCGCGTCGCGATCACAGATAATTACCGCCATCGAGCAGACCTTGTGGAGCGTTTCGGCATACTGCGCCGCAAACGAGGCAAGCTCGCCTATCGGCGAATATTTTTTGAATATGACCTCTCCCTCGCGATCCGTGTATATTTCGAGAGGGTCACCCTCGCATATAACATTGACACCGAAAGCCTTGTCCCTTTGGTTTTTCACCTTTT
>CAYYND010000122.1:0-2712 GCA_964472845.1 uncultured Lachnospiraceae bacterium
ACTATATCTCCTATATTCAAAGTTTTGAATGACGATTCAAGCAATTCCTCGAAGCTTTCGCCTTCGAGCTTTTCAAAGTTTTCGCTCATTGTTTTAAATACCTCCTGAATTATATCGCTCGGAGTTGAAGCTCCTGCGATTATGCCCGCTTTTATCGGGGCATCCGCATATTTGCGGTATATGTTAGACGGAATATTACAGCTCAGCTCGTCTGCCGACTCTACCCACACGGTATTATCACAGTGCCTTCTGCAAATTGCGTGCAATTTTGCCGTATTGGAGCTTTCCCTGCCTCCGACTACGACGATCATATCGCACGACCGCGAAAGGTGCTCGGCTTCTGTCTGTCTTTTTTCCGTAACACTGCATATTGTATCAAAAATAATTGAATTTGTACAGAGTTTTTTTAAAACTTTCTGACATTTTTCCCATTCCGACAAATCAAGGGTCGTTTGAGCCGCCAAAACGGGGGTATATTTGTGCAATTTAGACAACTCGCCTTTTTGCAAAGATTCGGCAAGCTCATCCGCGCCGGAAAAAACGAACTTTTTTCCTTCGAAATAGCTCAGTATTCCGACGACCTCGGGATGCGTGCTCTTACCGATGAGTATAAAAACATTATTCTCGCCTTGATTTTCGGCGGCTATCCGATGTATCTTTTTTACGAACGGACAGGTACAGTCCACGTACTCAAAATAAGGATTTTTACGGCTCATCTCATCAAGCATACGCTCGGTCTGCAATGTCACACCGTGAGCTCTGAGAAAGAGCTTTACGGGCGAGAGCTCCGTCGCGCTATCGACGGTCGCGGCGATCTCATCCGCGGTTATACTGAACACGCCGTTGCGTTCAAGACGCTCAACATACGTGTCGTTATGTATGAGATGTCCGAGGGTAAAAATCCGCGTATGCTCGGCTCTCTCGTCGCGCAAACGTATAGCCGCTTCAACGCTCTCCGTCGCCCTCTTTACGCCAAAGCAAAATCCCGAATTTTCCGCGATCTTAATTACGGATCCGTTTGTCTTTCCCGATCCTGCGGTCATTTTTTGTTGCTCCTTCCGCTTTCCTCTTCGCCGAGCGAGCATATACGATCAAATATCATCTCCGATATTCTCTGGTACTCATTTTTTCCCGCAGCCGCGGCTTCAGGATCGTAGTTCAGCTCCTCAAAGCTTATAGGCTCACCGATTATGACCTTCACAGGCTTCAAAAATCCTTGCTTGTTACCCTTGACTTTAAGATATACGGGAAGTATATCAGCCTTTGCCTTGGTAGCTATCATACCGACTCCGCTTCTGACCTTTGTCGCACGCGGATCCTTGGCGGGATGGCGGGTCCCCTGTGGGAACATCCCCACGGTCGAGCCGTCCTTGATCATCTTTATTGTACGGAATACGGTTCCCGTATTTCCACCCTCGCGGTTTACAGGAAACGCCCCCAACAGTTTGATTATCCACTTGAGCACGGGAACATCAAAAAGCTCCTTTTTAGCCATATAACAGGGCTGATGCTTTCTCAATGCCGCGCCTATTATAATCGGATCGAGTGCGCTTATATGGTTCGAGCATACGATAAAATTTTTGCTTTTATTGGGCTCATTTTTTTTACCGACCGTTCTTACAAGGAAGACGAGTCTTACGAGCCACGCAAACAAAAAATGCGCTATTCGGTACTGTACCGTCATATTTTTTACTTTTTCGGGTTTATTGCTCATCTTTGTTACTCCGAATGATATTTATCACTGCATCAACGCTCTCTTCAAGCGTAAATCCCGTATTATCAAGAATTACCGCATCTTCTGCGGGCACTGCGGGAGCGACATCACGCGTAGAATCCTTTTTATCCCTTGCCATCATATCGTCGCACACCTCTTTAAAAGTAACCTGCTTGCCCTTCGCGACGAGCTCGTCATACCTTCTGCGTGCCCTCTCCTCGGGGGATGCGGTGAGAAATATCTTGACATCGGCGTTCGGTAATATGACGGTTCCGATATCCCTGCCATCCATCACCACGCTGTTCTGCCTTGCTATACTGCGTTGGGTATCAAGAAGAAAGGCTCTGACCTCGGGTATTGAGGACACCGCGGACGCGTACATTGATATTTCGGGAAGACGGATACGATCTCCGAGATCCTCTCCGTTGAGAAAGACCTTCTGCGTTCCGTTGTCGTACTTAAGCTCTATGTTTATATCCTTAAGCAAGCCGATGATCCCCGCCTTATCATCCTTGGAGATCTTGTTTGCAAATGCGTAATAGCCGATAGTACGGTAGAGCGCACCTGTATCAACATAAATTATATTCAATCTTTTTGCCAATGCTTTAGCGACCGTGCTCTTTCCCGCTCCCGCAGGTCCGTCAATAGCTATATGGATCATATTATTCAACCTTTCAACAATTTAACGATTATATTACAGATACGCGGCGTTTTCTCCTGCAAGGACCGCCGTCGAAAAGGCAATCTGCAAATTAAATCCGCCCGTATATGCGTCAACATCTATGACCTCACCCGCAAAGAAAAGTCCCTTTACAAGCTTTGACTGCATAGTTTTGGGGTCTATCTCTTTTACCGAAACGCCGCCTCTCGTTATGATAGCCTCGTCAACCGAGCGCAATCCCACGGGGTAAAGCTTGATTCCCTTCAACACCGAAACAAGGCGCGAGCGCTCTTCTCGCGTGATGGAATTTACTTTTTTATACGGATCTATTCCGGAA
>CAYYND010000123.1:0-2666 GCA_964472845.1 uncultured Lachnospiraceae bacterium
GTATAGTAGGGTACAAATTGAGTCCGTTCCTTTGGAAGACCGTTAAGAGACCGCTCTTAACGGTCTTCCAAAGGAACGGACTCAATTTGTACCCTACTATACGGTCAAGTATACGTCTTGTCTGTTGTGCATCCACAAGATCCATATTCAGCTTACCGGGATTCTTTACAGCCTCCCTGACTGCTTTTTTCGTGATCTCATTTATGGTAACGCGCTTGACATCCGCTGGATCTATGCCGAGAACCGTGGCAAGATGCCACGAGATCGCTTCTCCCTCTCTATCAGGGTCGGTTGCGAGAAGCACTCCGTCCGATGCCTTTGACAGCTTTCTGAGTTCTTTTATGAAATCTCCCTTTCCTCTGATGTTTATATAGTGAGGCACGAAGCCGTTTTCTATGTCAACTCCAAGTGTACTTTTGGGAAGGTCGCGTATGTGTCCCTTTGATGCAATCACCTTGTATCCCGAACCAAGATAGTTCTTTATGGTATTTGCCTTCGGAGGGGACTCAACTATAACCAAATACGACATTATTTCTTTTCCTCCATATGCGCAATGTGCGCTGACGACTTATATATTGTATCAAAATTTTACCGATCGGTAAAATTAAACTTATTCCTTAAGAATATTTCAGTTTGGCTCTTTAGTGCTGTTCCGCTCGACGACGGCAATTCCGCCGTGATGCGAAACTCGGGTATTCAGAGTATCGTACTATCTTCTGCCATACTGCCCGCCGGGATGGATATCTAACAGTCCTTTAAGTTCAAGCATAGTTACGGCGGTAAGTATTTCCGGAACGGAATAGCCCGTCGCCTTTACGAGCTCGTCCGCAGTTATGTACTCTCCTATCGGTACGGCATCAAAAATAGCTTTGTGCTTTTCGTTGAGCGAGCCGTATATCTCAGACGATCTGTCGGCTTTGACCGCGGGTATATCCTCCGCTTTCTGTAATCCCCGAGAAGCACTTTTCGCCGTGGCGTTTATCTTTTCCTGCAAGCTTGCAAGTCGTGCGCGTTTGGCACTCTCTTGCGTTGTTGAATTCAGATTCTTCTCGGATCTCGCCGTTTTCGTAGCAAGCAAAGAGTTTTCCTGCTCCTTACGAAGCCTCTCGGTGGAATCCAACTCTTTTCCGTAGTTATAATTTCTTCCGTAGATCCTTGCACATATCTTCATACGGTCAAGAGCTACATCACAGTCAGTCTTTACGAGATGGGCTTTTTTAAACAGTATCTCGTTGATGGGAAGAGGGGCGCCGTCATAATAGCCTTTGAAAAATGTGATTATATCGTCCGATCCAAGCACGATATTAGCACCGGAGCGCAAAAGCAAATTGGTTCCTTCCGAGTTCCGTTCCTCGAGGCTGCCGGGAACGGCAAAGATCGGTTTGCCCTGTTCAACGGCATGGCGCGCCGTAATAAGAGATCCGCTTTTGGCATCACCTTCGATAACGAAAGTTCCGTCACTGAGCCCGCTGATGATGCGGTTCCTTACAGGAAAATTATGAGCATCGGGTGGGGTTCCGGGCGGATATTCCGATATTACAGCTCCTTGACGCATAATAAAGCTCATAAGCTTACTGTGCTCCTTCGGATACACCACGTCAATACCGCTTCCGAGGACAGCTATACATTTGCCGCCTCCCTCGATAGCACCGCAGGAAGCGACGCCGTCTATGCCAAGCGCCATTCCGCTGACTATCATAATATCAGCCGCGGCAAGCTCATAGGATATTTTATACGCCGTCTGCTTACCGTATTCACTCATTTTTCTTGTGCCTACTATGCTGAGCGAGAGCCTTTCATCAAAATCCGGAATCTCTCCAACGTAGTAAAGCACGACGGGCGGATCGCAGATCCTCATAAGAGATCTGGGATAATTTTCATCTCCGAAAACACAGATGTTGATATTATATCTCGCGCAGGTGTACATGCATTTTCGTGCGGGATCGAGATTTTTGTCGCAAAGCGCAGCAACGGTGCCCTCCGAGATTCCTTTGACCGTCGAAAGAAGATCCTCTTCCGCACGGTATATTTCAAATACATCGTCAAAGCTCTCGTAAAGTGCCAAAAACTCACGGCTCGCAACGCCGAGCCTGAAAGAAAGCCATATGTGATACAGCGGATCTATTCTATTCATACTGTTTTCCTCCCGCATCATACGAAAATGGATCTTAGACTATCTGCTCCGAACAACTATGAAAAGGTTGCTTGCACTTTCCAAGCTCCCAAATAAATACAGTAGCTGCCATAGCCGCGTTGAGCGACTCGGCTCCTTCCGTCATAGGTATATAAACGCTTCGGTCGCAGGCATTGATAGATTCCGGCGAAATCCCGTGCCCTTCGTTTCCGATCACTACAACATCATCCGATCTGAGGTCTACGTTCTCGAAAGGCAAGGCGTTTTTATCAAGCGCAGTGGCGAAGACACGTCTGCCCGACGATCTGAGCGCATTTATGGCATCAGACAACGCACAATCGCGGTGAAGCCTGTCTATCTTCATACGGAACAGACTTCCCATCGCTGCTCTGACAGTCTTTGAATTGTATATATCCGCGCAGTCGCCGCTGAGCAAGATGCGGTCGATGCCTAACGCATACGCACCGCGTATGATCGTTCCGAGATTTCCCGGATCGCGGATCGATTCAAGCATTATGAGCTTCTCGCCCCC
>CAYYND010000124.1:0-2657 GCA_964472845.1 uncultured Lachnospiraceae bacterium
CTATATATATGAGCGACAGCTTGAGATTACTCTTTTTTTTCATTTGTTGTATCATCCTCCTCTGCGGTCAAGGCGAATATGTAATATCTTTAATATTCTCTCCGCCGACCTGTTTTACTATACATTTTATTCAATATATTTATTTTTGAAACGTTCGCCGAGCCGTCAATCCTGCTCTCCGAGATATATCTCGGGCTTGAGAACTCCGATGTAGGGCAGATTGCGGTACTTTTCCGCATAATCGAGCCCGTATCCGACGACAAAGCAGTCGGGAACCTCAAAGCCGCAATAATCGGGCTTAAGGTCTACTATTCTTCTTGAGGGCTTGTCGAGCAATGTGCATATCTTGACGCTTCCGGCACCTCTGCAACGAAGCATATTGGTAAGATGGCTGAGCGTGTTGCCCGAGTCGATGATGTCCTCAACTATTATTATATCTACGTTTGTGAGATCCTGTTGCTTCAGATCCAGCAGAATGTTGAGCGCGAGGGTACTTTTCGTTCCGCAACCGTATGACGACACCTTCATAAAATCAATGTCACAGTCAATGTCAATATGCTTCATAAGCTCCGCGGTGAACATTACCGAGCCCTTCAGAATGGAGATCAGCAGTAAACGTCGGTCGCTGTCGGCGTAATCTGCCATTATCTCATCTGCAAGCTCTTTTGTCCTCTTGGTTATCGTTTCACCGTCGATAAGGATTTTTTCGATGTCTTGCGAAATGTGATTCATTTTTTCTATATTTCCTTCCTATTATTTTATCCTTGTTTGTCTTTCACCTTTTGGGAATTTTGGGAAAAATCACTTATTCATTTCTCTCGGCGCACAACGTATCATAAGTGCATCGCACTCATTCGGATCCGCTCCGAATCCCGAACGCGCCGCGCCGGCGATCCCGGGGATGCCGAGTATTATTTCAGTGCCACCCCGTTCTTCAAGGCATATCACGGGAAGCGAGGAGCGTAACCCCGACGGGACCCTTGCCTCGCTCATAATGTCCTTGACTTTTTTGCTTATTCCGCCTCTTTGGATAACGTCTCCGCTCCGTCGGCAACGGGCATAAACACTTCCTTCTATTCTATCAAATTTGAGCAATAAATATGTGGACGAGTTGTAAATATTCGAGCCCATATTATTATATTGGTTGATATCCGCACCGTTTTGCAAACTGTTTTGACATTTATCGGTGCGCTTGACGGTAATTTCATAGCCGCACGATGCAAAAGACAGCTCTCCCGACGGCTCGGGGATCGTCAACGGGATCGAAATTTGCCCCTCGTTCGGATCGGAGTCGGGCTTCGACCGATGATTGCCCGTTCTCGCGAAAATAAGCGCACCGCGCATCGCAGGATCGTCCGAAATGTATGCCCGTATCCGCCCCGGCAGGGAGACCGATGAGAGGGGGGCGCCTTTTTCGCAAAGCGCGAGCACTGCCTCAATGTGACACGCCTCGGGCGCCTGTGCGCCATTCGCGCCGCCGATAGGTTCTCCGACCTCCGAAAGCTCAGACTGTGCGTTCGTGATGAGATACCTTATGACACGCTTGGAGATCGCAGGATGCAGAGCCGATACCTTGTCGGCATAGCAGACTCCGCCGCTTTGATCAATAAATTCACGCGCCGTTTTTTCGAGGAGATCCGAGTCCTCTCGCGCCGAATCCGCAAGCCGCCGCGCCGAGCGCGTGAGCGTCGGACATATGCACCGAAGCTCGGGCAGAACCTTGGCTCTTATGCGGTTTCTTGAATAGTCCGTGTCTGCATTTGTGCTGTCGGTCACAAAGTCTATTCCGTTCGTGCTGCAATATTCGAGTATATAGCTTTTTTCAAAATTTAAGATCGGTCTTATTACGGTAAATTCACCGTTCTCGCCACCTTTGCGGCTCGGCGAGATGCCGCACATTCCGAGAAGCCCCGTTCCGCGCGCGAGATTGAATAACATAGTTTCTGCATTGTCGTCGGCATTGTGAGCCGTGGCGAGAAGCTTTATTCCTTCTTGCTTCATTATGCGGTAGAGAAAAGCATAGCGAACATTTCGCGCCGCCGTTTCGAGGCTCGTTCCACTTGTCGTTGCGTGTTCGGGAACATCGATCTTGTCGGTAAAGAAGGGAATTCCGAGCCGTTCGCAAAGACCGCGGCAGAAATTTTGATCTCTGTCAGCCTCAGCACCGCGTATCATATGATTTAGATGCGCACAAGAGATCGGCGTCGAGTGCTCGGCGGCGTATTCCGAGAGCTTGTGAAGCAAGAAGACGGAATCGGCTCCGCCAGAGAGCGCCACGAGAATGGGCTCGCCGGGCTCGCATCCGCTGAGCTCGTGAGGCAAAATAAATTTGTTGTCGATCATATTTGTTTTACCTCCGTTTTGAAGTTCTTGTTTGCCGACGGCGTATCTTTTTTGAAGTTTTTGTTTGCCGTGACGACGGCACACCGTCTTTCTATTAAAGTTTCGCCCGCCGTGACGACGGCACACCGTCTTTCTATTAAAGTTTCGCCCGCCTTTTCAAAGGCGGCGGGGTACGGGGCAGCGCCCCGCTCGCGGCGTTTTCTATTTAATATTTCATTTTGCGCCTCTTGTGCCAAAAGAAAAAGTGGCTATGGAATTCAGTCTGTTTAGATCTCTGTATGCTGACTAAGGTTTTTATCTGTCTTTTTGTCGCT
>CAYYND010000125.1:0-2632 GCA_964472845.1 uncultured Lachnospiraceae bacterium
AAAATCAGTAAACTTACAGCGGCATCCGTTCTGAGAGGATGCTTGCGGTTCATCATAAGGAGGAGATCTGGCAAACCTTCAATTAAAGGTTAATCAAGTGGCAAAGGATATGGGCATCAAGAGCAAGGATATTTCCGATGCTCTCGCAGAATGCGGCATCGAGGTAAAGACTACCCAGAGCACATTGAGCGGAGAGCAGTTCGCTATCCTTATGGAGAAGCTTACCCGTTCACATCAGATAACTCACATTGAGGATTATATTGAGGGAGTCACATATATTCCTTCTAAAGTAAAAGCGGAGAAAAAGTCCGAGGCGGATACCGACGTGGGCAAGCAGGAGGCTTTGCAGACGCCCGAGACGGTCACCGTCACAACCGAACCTTTGGCAGAAGTTAAGGCAGAACCGAAGACGGAGGCCAAGGTAGAGCCAAAGCCTGAAGTCAAGACAGAGCCGAAGGCGGAGGTCAAAGCAGAGCCGAAGGCGGATGTCAAAGCAGAGTCGAAACCGGAGGTCAAGGCAGAGCCGAAGGCGGAAGTCAGAGCAGAGAACAAGACGGACTTCAGATCGGAGACCGCGACGGCTCCCAAACGCTTTGATGCTCGCGATGCGCGCACGGGAAGCGACAGGGGCTTTGGCGGTGATCGTAACGACCGCTTCGATCGCAGATCCGGAAACGACCGCTTTGATCGCAGAGATCAAAGATCTGCCGATAGCGGAAACGGCGGACGCAGAGACCAAAGACCCGACGGCAATCGTTTCTCGAACAACGGTCAGGGCGCACAGCAAAGACCCGACCGCCGAGACGACAGAAGAGATAACCGCGGAGGCGGCAAGGACGGAGACTTCGGCGGTAAGGAGTATACTCAGAATGCTCCTCGCGAGAGATTCCAGCCTCAGGCTATCGTCAGAGGTCAGACGCCTAAGGGCACGGACTCAAGCAAGGTCAAGGTCGGCACGAGAGTCGTCGATACGAGAAGCTCGACGGTAGACCTTTCAAAATATGATGAGAAGCTGGATTCTTACGTTCCCGAATCCGTAAAAGAGGATAGGGGCGGCACTCAGAAGGTCAAGAGCAAGCAGACACAGGCAAAGAAGAACGGAGAGGGTACCCCCTCATCGAAATTCTCGCCCGATCCGCGCCAAAAGCAAAATCAGAAGCCCGGAAAGAACAAATTCAAAGGTCAGAAATCCGCTCCGACCCCCGTTGTCAAGCAACAGCTCAATATCACGATCCCCGACGAGATATCCGTCGGCGAGCTCGCGATCAGACTTAAGGTCAACGCAGGCGAGATCATAAAGAAGCTTATGCTTATGGGTCAGATGGTGACAAAGAACGAGGTCGTCGATTTCGATACCGCGTCTCTCATCGCTATGGATTACGACGCCAATATAACCAAAGAGGTTCAGGTAACGATCGAAGAAAAGCTCTTTGAAAATCTTGAGGATACCGAAGATACGCTCGTTGAACGCGCACCCGTCGTTTGCGTTATGGGTCACGTTGACCACGGTAAGACCTCGTTGCTCGACGCCATCAGAAACACACACGTTACTCGCGGCGAGGCGGGCGGCATCACTCAGCATATAGGCGCTTACAGAGTTTCCATTAACGGAAAGGATATCACCTTCCTCGATACGCCCGGTCACGAGGCGTTCACGGCAATGAGAGCCAGAGGCGCGCAGGCGACGGATATCGCTATCCTTGTCGTTGCGGCAGACGACGGCATTATGCCTCAGACGGTCGAGGCGATCAACCATGCAAAGGCGGCAGGCGTTGAGATAATCGTTGCTATCAATAAAATAGATAAACCCACCGCAAAGCCCGACTCCGTAATGCAGGAGCTCATAAAATACGAGCTCGTTCCTGAGGCGTGGGGCGGAGACGTTATCTGCGTTCCCGTTTCGGCGCATACCGGCGAGGGTATAGATACACTTCTCGAAAACGTCCTGATCGTTGCCGAGCTCAAGGAATTTAAGGCTAACCCCAACCGTTACGCAAAGGGTATAGTTATAGAAGCAAAGCTCGATAAGGGCAGAGGCCCTGTTGCGACGGTGCTCGTTCAGAACGGTACGCTCCATTCGGGAGACGTTGTCATCGCAGGCACGGCTGTCGGACGTGTGCGCGCTATGACGGATCATACGGGAAGAACAGTCAAGGCGGCAGCACCCTCGGTTCCTGTCGAGATCATAGGTCTGTCCGAGGTTCCTGTTTCGGGCGATGAATTTAACGCCGTTGCGGACGAGAAGATGGCAAGAGAGCTTGCCGAAAAGCGCCGTAATCAGGCAAAAGAAGATGTGTTCAAAGCAAACGCACGTGCAAATCTTGACGCGCTGTTCGCTCAGATATCCGAAGGTATCAAGGATCTTAACGTCATCGTTAAGGCTGACGTCGTAGGCTCTGCCGAGGCGGTCAGGGCTTCATTGGTCAAACTCTCAAACGAAGAGGTCAAGGTAAACGTCATTCATTCCGCAGTCGGCGGTATCACGGAGAACGACGTAATGCTTGCCGCAACTTCCAATGCAATTATAGTCGGATTTAACGTCCGTCCCGACAGAGTCGCGATCGAGTCTGCCGAAAGACAGGGCGTCGATATCCGCACATACCGTGTCATCTACGATTGCATAGAGGAGATC
>CAYYND010000126.1:0-2149 GCA_964472845.1 uncultured Lachnospiraceae bacterium
CTGCGTCGTGGTCTGGAAGGTCTGGCAAATATCATCCGTTTTCAGTTCCAGCTTGATCCGTATGATAGAGATACACTTTACCTGTTCTGTGGAAAACGCAATGACCGGATCAAGGGGCTTCTCTGGGAGATGGTTTTCTCCTTCTTTATAAGCGGCTGGATAATGGAGGTTTCAACTGGCCGCGAACCCAGCAGGAAGCACTGGAGATTTCACCCGATCAGTACCGCCTGCTCATGCAGGGATTTGAAATTGTTGCAAAACATCCGATACAGCAGATTTCATCCCCGCAAAAGGAACTGTGATCTTTTGTGCAATTCGCAGAAAATAAAAAATATTTTTCAGCAATAAAAAGCCCTCATTCCCATCGGATACCTGGCATTGTTATCTACCGTCATAATGACGAAGAGGGCAAATCCCTGCTCATTCAGATCATCCTGAATCTTCAGGACCAGACGGACGCACTGACGAAAGAGATCCATGACCTGAACGATAAGATGCAGCTCATGCTGGAACAGCTTGTCCTTGCAAAGAAAAACCGCTTTGGACGTTCTTCGGAAAAAATGGAAGATATGGACCAGATCGCTTTCAAGGAAGTAGACGGAACTATCGTATTCTTCAATGAAGCGTTTACGTTATGTCATCAGCAGCAAATGGATATAATAGAATCAGCAAAGAAATTGTGGCAGACAATAATGAGAAATGCTATACTATATATAAGAAAGTGATTGTTATGATTAAGTATGGACAAACGAAGAACTGTTCGGAGCATTATAAAATCTCAGTATGTGGAAGGGAAGATGTAAGATGACAGAACTTATACTAAATGATGTAATTATAGAAAAAGTAGCATTAGAAGCCGTAAATTTAGTGAAAAAAAGTTTGGAAGATCAGTTGGTTAAAATAGTCTTATATGGATCTTGTGCACGAGGTGATTATCAGGAAGATTCAGACATAGATATAGCTTTGATTTTAAAATGCGATCGGGAAAATTCACAAAAATATAATGGCGATTTGGCTTATATTGCTACTGAGTTAGCAATGAAATATTTTGCAATTGTAAATTTTGTATGCCTTCCATATGCAGAATTTCAAGAAAAAAAAGAATGGTATGCGTATTTTAAAAATATTGAAAGAGAGGGCATTGTGTTATATGGATAAAGAATACTATGATGTATTGGCGAAGGTGCGTATTGAACGTGCAAAGGAACTGTTAGATGAAGCAATAGAATTGTTAGAAAAAGAAGCATACAAATCTGCAAATAACAGAGCTTTTTATGCTATTGAAAAAAGTGTGAAGGCGTTATTAGCGTTAAAGCAGATAGATGTAACGACACATAATGGTGTGATTAAGCAATTCAATTTTCTTTATATATTTAAAGGAGATGGAACATTTACAGCAGAAGACTATCAAAAGATTGCTAGAGCAGATCAAATAAGGAACGCATCAGATTATGATGATTTTTATGTAGCAAGTAAAGAAGAAACAAGACAACAGGTAGAAAATGCGAAAGATATAGTAGAGAAGACTATCAAGTATATGAAAGAATAGAGATACGAATTTGCAGAAGAATAAATCAAATGAAAATGGATTGAAATTTATTGTGGTGAATAAGGAGCGGTGCGCGTGTCCTGCTTCTTTTCATTTTAGAAAAGAACTAAATTAAGGACACATTTTTCAAGAACACATTTCCTTACTTTTGGTCTTATGAAAAGGGTAGCAGGACATAGAAAAGTATATTATAATTTGTTTACAAGATGGTACTCTTTAAAAGTGTCATTCAAAATAGAAGATGTTAAAATAGATCGTATAAGTGTGATTAAGATCAGTCTGCATATTATTAAATGTGCACTTTTTGCATTTTAGAGCAGAAGATAGGGACAGAAGTTGCACAGGAATTTGCACAGGAATAGTATAAAGGGGCTACGCCGAGCCAGCTCGATTTCACTACGTTTCATCTCGCTGGAGGGCTGTCGCCCAATAAAATAGCAAAAATAAACGTCGGTACAAGCAAGCTTGTCCGACGTTCTTTTCACTATTTTACTCGGCTTGTAGCTTAGCCAAAGTATCTCTTCAGCAGGCCTTCGAATGCACGACCGTGTCTTGCTTCGTCTTTTGCCATTTCATCGAATGTTCCGCTGCGCTTCACAT
>CAYYND010000127.1:0-2030 GCA_964472845.1 uncultured Lachnospiraceae bacterium
TATATTTAATAGGCTTCATTTCGTAAAGTCTTACCTTTACTCCGAGTCGTGATGCCTGCCACGCCGCCTCACACCCCGCAAGACCTGCGCCGTACACGTTTATATACTTTTTATCGTCGGTAATGTTCACTTTGTTATCTTCCATAGATCCAATAATTCATTTTTGCGATCCTCGGCTTCAAATCCGAGCGCACTCACTCTTCACTGTTGTTTCTGCCTGTATCCTCGCACGTATATCCGCACTCTTTGTTGTGGCAGATCAGCATATTCTTTCCTTTCTTGCGGAAGAGCATTTTTCCGCACTTGGGGCAACTCTTAGACACGGGAGAATCCCACGAAGAGAATTTGCAATCGGGATAACGCTCACAACTGTAAAACACGAGCTTACCCTTATTTCTTACCACTATATTGGAACCGCAGTCGGGGCATTTGACACCCGTCTCTCTGACCTTTGCTTTAGTGAAAGTACATTGAGGGAAATTTGAGCAAGCATAAAAACTTCCGAATTTGCCTTGTCTTTCGACCATATCGGCGCCGCATACCTCGCACTTGAGTACGGTTCCCTCGGCACCGCTCTCGCTCTTCTTTACGGCAGGCTTTTTGTTCTCATTCAAAGGCTTGGTATTCTTACATTCGGGATATCCGGGACACGCCGCAAATTTTCCGAACTTACCTTCCTTGACTACCATCCTTCTGCCGCACTTTTCGCAGATTATGTCGGTCTCCTCCGGCTTGATGATGATCTTTTTATCTCCGATATTTTCCTTTGCAAGGTTAAGCTCAGCTTCAAACGATCTCCAAAAATCCGCAAGCACCTTCTGCATATCGGCACTGCCCTCTCCGATCTTATCGAGCTGATCTTCCATATCGGCAGTAAATCCGTAGTCGACTATATCGGGGAAATTCTCGCACATAAGTTTAACAGTAACCTCGCCAAGTTCGGTCGGAACAAGGGTCTTTCCGTCACGCCTTACGTAATTTCTCGATATTATGGTCGTTATGGTCGGCGGAATTGTACTCGGTCTGCCGATCCCTTTTTCCTCAAGCATTTTGATGAGCGACGCTTCGTTGTATCTCGGAGGCGGCTCTGTGAAATGCTGATCCTTTTCAATCCTATCGCAATCAAGGAGGTCTCCCTCTTTCAGATCCGGGAGCCTTGCATCCTTCGTACCGTTGTCGGCGGAAGTGGTACTGTCGTCCGTTTCGGTATCATTATATATCGCCATATATCCGAGAAATGCTATGCTGTATCCGCTCGAACGGAAATTGTATCCCGAGCATTCAAATTCCATAGCAACGGAATTTATTTCGGCGGACTGCATCTGACTTGCCACGAACCTGTCCCAAATAAGCTTATAAAGCTTGAACTGATCCGAGCTGAGATATTTTTGTATCTTTGAAGGCTCCAGCGTAACATCCGAAGGTCTTATCGCTTCGTGAGCGTCCTGCGCGTTTGCTTTCGTCTTGTAGTTTCTCGGCGACTTCGGACAATAATCGTTTCCGTATCTGCTCTTAATAAACTCAGCCGCCGCTCTTTGTGCATCTTCCGAGATCCTCAGCGAGTCGGTACGCATATAAGTGATGAGACCGTGTGTCCCGCCAAGCTCGGATCCCAAATTGATACCCTCATAAAGATCCTGGGCGGCTCTCATAGTACGGGTGGATTGAAATCCAAGGCGCCTTGAAGCTTCCTGAAGCATCGTAGACGTCGTGAATGGCGGCGCGGGCGTTTTATGGCGGACCGTTCTTTTTACGCTTACGGTGGAAAATTTGCCTCCTCTGACGGCTTCCGTGACCTTTTCCGCGTCGGACTGACAGTTCAGCGGCAGCTTATTTCCGTTTTTGCCGTAATAGTGAGAGATGAACGGTGCCGAGCCATCGTATGAAAGAAAGGCATCGACAGTCCAATATTCTTCCGGTTTAAAGGCTCTTATCTCATTTTCTCTGTCAACTATGATCTTTGTAGCGACCGTCTGAACACGCCCCGCCGAGAGACCGCTCTTAACGGTCTTCCAAAGGAACGGACTCAA
>CAYYND010000128.1:0-2026 GCA_964472845.1 uncultured Lachnospiraceae bacterium
CGCAAATACAAGTAATTCGTCATTTGCGCCGTTAACGCAAAAGGGGTTGTCGCACAGCGACAGCTCCTTCTTTGCTTTTTTGATTATTTTGTGATAATTATAGTAATTTATCTAAAAAAATATTGAAATATGTTTATGTGTATGATATAATAACTGCGATAGCTTGAGAATTGTTTGCTTGAGTGTGGACAATAATATGTCTGTATCGTATATAATTAGTATCAATATGATCCTGCGGAGGTATAAGGTTGAAAAACAAGATCAAGTCTTTATTCAATAAAAAGCATACGGCGGTTATGCTCATAATCTTTTCCGCGATCCTGTTTTACATAGTGCTTCAGAATTTTGCGGAAGTAAGAGGTTTTATATCTAAAATTTTCGGGTACCTGTCACCTCTCATAATCGGTGTCGTGATAGCGTATCTGCTTAATCCCGCGGTCTCTTTTTTTGCGAATAAGTGCTTTAAAAAGTTTAAACGCAGAAAAGCGGCTAATGCGCTTTCCGTTACTATCACGGTGATCCTGCTCATACTTATCCTGGTATTTTTGATCTCCGTTATTATACCGGAAGTATATAACAGCGTTTTGACGCTCATAAACAATTTCGGCAACTATATGAATACCTTCAAGGATTTTCTCAACAAGATAAATGAAAGCATTCCGATCATAGATGTTGATGTTGATAAGCTCATAGGAAGCTGGGATAGTCTTCTTGAACGTTTCGTTTTGTGGATAGAAGAGAACTATAACGATATAATAAAGGTTGGAGTCAATGTAGGTAGTGCACTTATAAATTTTGTTCTCGGATTTATCATTGCGGTATATATATTGCTTGATAGGGATAGGATCATGGCGTATATTGCACGGTTTTTCCGTATTACCCTCAAGCCGAAGACATTTGAAAATCTCAGGGAAAAAGTCTTGCACATACATCACGTAATGATCAAGTATATTACGACCGAGTTTACCGATGCACTGATAGTTTTGGTATCTAATTACGTGTTTATGATAATATTTAATATGCCTTACGCTCTACTCATTTCTGTGATCGTAGCCGTTACAAACCTTATTCCGAACTTCGGACCCTTTATCGGCGGTATTCCGTCCGTACTGCTGATACTTATCATTAACCCTATGGATGCCGTTATATTTGCTATATGGACGATAGGTCTGCAGTTTATAGACGGTAATGCGATAAGACCCATGCTTCTCGGAGATTCGCTCGGACTCTCTCCTGTTGCAGTGCTCGTTTCTATCGCGGTAGGCGGTCAGATGTTCGGTATTCCCGGAATGGTACTTGCCGCTCCCGTTGTTTCTATCATTATGTATATACTTGAGGAATATCTCCAGAAGAAGGAGGCGAATCTTGCGGCAGATGGTGGCGCTAACGTATTGACAGACAGTGCCGCTCAACCGGACGCAGTGCCGAAAGAAGATGTCTCTGAGAATAATGCGGAGATAATCAAAAGTGAAGAAAGCAACGGTCTCGAAGCCGACAAGTCCCAAAATAATGACACGAATAGCTGACTACGGCTCGTGCAAAACTGAATTTTAATATAACATAATACGCCCCGTTCCGCAAAAAGAACCTTGCTTCAGCGGAACGGGGATGGTTTTTACTCTGAATAGCACAAAAGCCGTCCCCGAAAAGGGAACGGCTCATAGTGCACAGCAGTTATTTTGATTTCAAGAAAATCTTTACTTAAATTACTTAAGTGTAACAGTTGCGCCTGCTTCTTCGAGCTGCTTCTTGAGCTCTTCAGCGTCAGCCTTGGAGAGACCTTCTTTAACGATCTTGGGAGCGCCCTCAACCATCTCTTTAGCTTCCTTAAGTCCGAGACCTGTTACGCCACGAACAACTTTGATAACGTCAAGCTTCTTAGCGCCGAAAGCGGTAAGCTCAACGTCAAACTCTGTTTTCTCCTCAGCGGGAGCAGCAACGGCGCCTGCGGTAGCAGCAACAGCTACGGGAGCAGCGGATACGCCGAATTCAGCTTCGAGCTCTTTAACGAGTTCGGAAAGTTCAA
>CAYYND010000129.1:0-1990 GCA_964472845.1 uncultured Lachnospiraceae bacterium
TGATGTCCCTTTTTTCATTTTTTGTGCGAATGTCATAATGCAGCTCCTTTCGCGGATATCATTTTATATTATTTCAAAATTATGATTACGCTCTTACATATCCGCTGATAATATTCTATAACACATCTGACAAAAAATCAAGTCCCGACGGAAAAAATATCGGGACTTGCAAATATCATTTTTTGAACACGCCTTCGATGATCTCAAGAATTCTGAATCTAACCTTATATTTTGTGTTTTGAGTTTCGGTCACGATGTTATACTGATCGTCGGTAAGCCCTGCGGAAATGAAGGCGTCTTTATTATTTGCAGCGTTATCCGCCTTTGAAGTCGCGGCGGAAAGGCAAAGCGGCGGAAACAGCACGCACCACCAATTCTGCCCCTCAGCCTCGCCTATCATAACGCGGAGCGAGGTATATTCGCCCGCGGGGAAGCACATAGAGTCGTAGCTTTTGGTCGGATAATCCTCCCGTGTCAGTGTCACGGTCACGTCGTAGGAATATCCCTCTGCCCGCACGGTCTCCTCAGCGCGCGCTTCGATAAGTTCCAGCGATGACTCGGCGGTCTCTTTCACCTCTTCAATTGACTGAAGATCTTTCACAAGAGGTGTGAGCGTCTCTATAACGGTATCTCGAACTTTCAATTTGAGTACCTGATCAGCCTCTGAATCCGAGTTTGCCAAAACGTGGAGCCTCAGCACCTTATCATAAAGCTCTGTCTCTCCGTGGACGGGGCAAAACACGCCGACGAGAAGTGCGACAATAAGTACTGCGGTTGAAATGTACACAAGCTTTTTCATTTTTATGTCTCCCTTGGATATTTATTCTTGCAGATTCATTATCGCCCTTTTAAGCGCGCAGTATTCGTTAATTTGTTTATTTTGCTTGATTTTATTTGCACGGTGTGATATAATAAATGCGACACATTTGCGAGCGGTCTTAGAGCTCATAACGCGGTTTTACAATTATCTATAACAACAGCAAAAACGAAAGGATACAGATACAGATGGCAAAATACAGAAAAGACAGGATAAACGACGCTATAATGAAAGAGATGGCATCGATACTCAGAGAGGTAAAGGATCCGAGAGTAAGCGGCGCGTTCATCAGTGTTACGGGAGTTGAAGCGACCCCCGATCTCAAATACGCCAAAATATTTTATTCCGTCCTCTCCGGCGACAAGAAGGATATAGCAAAGGGACTCAAGTCCTCCGCCGGGTTTATCAGAATGAGACTTGCAAGATCTCTCAATCTCAGAATGACCCCCGAGCTTACCTTCTGCGAGGATACCTCAATAGCATACGGAGCTAAGATAGAATCTATACTTGCTCATATCGAATTTTCCGATGAGGCGCTTGATCCTGCCGAGGACACGGACAAGGGCGACAGCTGATGTCAACTCGGACTCGGCGAAAAGCTAAAAAGCGGCATATCTCGGTGTGACCGCAAAGAAAAAAGCGAAAAAGCAAAAAACAAACGTCGATGCAGATCAACTCTGCTGTCACCTGACAGCTGCGCGTTGTTCCGCATCGGCGTTTTTGCTTTATAATATTAATATCGCTATATCGTTGAGTTATTACCGCATCGGCAAATTATTGAGCCGCATCAACGATAGCGGTGAACTTGCTTGCAACGAGGGATGCGCCGCCGATAAGACCGCCGTCAACATCGGGCTTTGCAAGAAGCTCTGCGGCATTCTTTTCATTCATAGAGCCACCGTATTGGATGGTCGTAGCCTCGGCAACCTCCTCACCGTAGAGTGAAGCGAGAACCTTACGGATAACTGCGCAAGTTTCTTCAGCCTGCTCGGGAGTAGCCGTCAGACCTGTGCCGATAGCCCAAACGGGCTCGTAAGCAATGATAACATTCTTAAGCTCCTCGGCGGAAATGCCCGCAAGGTCAAGCTTTGTCTGCATGGCAACGACCTCGTTGGTAATGCCCGCAAGTCTCTGCTCTTTTACCTCGCCGAGGCAGAGGATGACCTTCATACC
>CAYYND010000130.1:0-1989 GCA_964472845.1 uncultured Lachnospiraceae bacterium
ATATGATGTATCGGGTATAACAGGGTATAGATCTTGTTATACCCGATACATCATATCTTCAAGCTAACAGGGAAAAGATAAGGGGAATACTTTTGACGCACGGACACGAGGATCACATAGGCGCAATTCCTTATGTTCTGAGAGAGATAGACCCGCCCGTATACGGCACTAAACTAACTATCGGAATAATAAAAAACAAGCTTTCGGAAAAGGAGAACGAGCTCCCGTATATTCCGCAGCTTGAGGTAGTAAGCGCGGGGGACGTCGTTAAGCTCGGTTGCTTCAGCGTTGAATTTATACGCGTAAATCATTCAATAGCCGATGCTTGTTGCCTTGCTATCACGACTCCGCTCGGCGTCGTGATACATTCGGGAGATTTTAAACTCGACCTTACGCCTATCGAGGGCGAGATGATGAATCTGACACGTCTCGGTGAGCTCGGAAACAAGGGTGTCTTGATGCTTATGTGCGAATCGACAAACGCGGAAAGACCGGGATATACTCCGTCGGAGCGTAAGGTAGGACAATCGCTTGAATATATTTTTACTACGCACAGCGACAAAAGAGTCGTTATAGCGACATTCTCATCAAATGTACACAGAGTACAGCAGGTCATCGATCTGAGCGCAAAATACGGCAGAAAGGTCGCAGTAATGGGAAGGAGTATGCTGAACATCGTCGGAGCAGCGACAGAACTCGGCTATATGACATTCCCCAAAAACACGATCATTGATATAAGCGAGATCAAAAAATATAATCCCGAACAGCTTACGATCATTACAACGGGAAGCCAAGGCGAGCCTATGTCGGCGTTGTACAGAATGGCGTTTTCGGAGAAAACTCCCGTAACGCTCGGTTCGAACGACGTGGTCGTGCTCTCGTCGAGCCCGATCCCGGGAAACGAAAAGCTTATCGGAAGGATAATAAACGAGCTTTGCCGTAAGGGAGTAAACGTGCTTCACGATGCGGACGCCGGACTTCACGTTTCCGGTCACGCGTGTCAAGAAGAGCTCAAGCTTATGCAGGCATTGACAAAGCCACTGTTCTTTATGCCGATACACGGCGAATATCGTCATCTTGCCGCTAACAAGGAGCTTGCCGAGTCGCTCGGGATAGATCCTTGCAGGATATTTATCTCAGACATAGGCAAGGTGCTTGAGATAGACAGAAAAGGAGCTCGCTTTGCCGGAACGGTTCCGGCGGGCAGGGTAATGGTCGACGGTTACGGTGTCGGTGACGTGGGCAATATCGTTTTGCGTGACCGTAGGCATCTCGCCGAGGACGGACTGCTTATGATCGTTGCGGCTATTGATTTTATGAGCAGAATGATAATTTCGGGTCCCGATATCGTGTCTAGAGGCTTTGTTTATGTGAAGGAATCCGAGGAACTTATGGATGATGTCAAGCGCTTGGCGGTCAATATAATCGAGGAATACCTCGGAGCTTGGGGAGATATTGACGAGATGCAGATCAAGGCGCGCCTTAAAGAAGAGATATCAAAATACCTCTTTAATGAAACGCACAGAAATCCTATGGTACTTCCTGTTATCATATGAGATATCGACCGAGCTTAAAACGAGGACGTTTTATTAAAAAAAATATTGAAAATTTAGTTAATATTCAATTGAAGTTCATACATTCATCACGCAAAATGAGTATAATATAATCTACTCGTGTGCGCCGTATGCGCACACGAGCCAAAAAACATCAGAAAGAATAAAGGTGGTTCTGAAAAAATGGGAAATGCAAAATCTAAAGCAAGCAACAAGGGTAAACAGACAAACAAGCTTGCCGTTATAGGCGGTGCGGTAGTCGCTTTACTGTTTGTGTGTTGCATAATTTTATCGGTAATAGTTGATACGGGTATAACAGACCGTTCCAAAATAGTAATGTCTACAAATAACTACAAAGTCAACGGTTCTATGCTTAAGTATTTTTATAATGCTCAAGTCAACACATTCTACAACAATTACTATTCGTATATAAGCT
>CAYYND010000131.1:0-1876 GCA_964472845.1 uncultured Lachnospiraceae bacterium
CCATTCCGTAGGGGCGGACGACTCTGTCCGCCCGTTGTCGGATCGTTTGTTTTCGACCAAACGTTCCGCCGCACAGGAAATTCTGATCTTTCTTGTATGGATTGTTATATTTGATATCGCCAATACCTACGGAATGGATCAGATTTTCCTGTGTGGTGGAACATTCGTCCGAAAAGTAAAAGATTTAATCAAGCATCCCCACCGTCGCCGCGGCGCAAAATCCCCACTCGCAAAAACCTACGCAAAAAAATTATGCTGTTGCGATCGATGTTTTTTGTAGCATCCGTTGTCAGATTGCATAAAATAAAGGTAAGCACTCGCAATTACTTGTATATTTTTTTGTTAAAATTGCCGAAAAAGTTGGCATACTCGCAAATTTGACCTTTTGAGTGTTGACTTTTTTTAAACCTTATGATATAATCTTCTTGAAGTTGTAATAACCTCAAAATTAATATTTTAAAGGAGAATTACTATGAAATTCACAGCAAAATTGCTCGCAGTACTTCTCGTACTCGCAATGATGTTCTCTCTCGTTGCTTGTGATCCCAAGGATCCCAATCCCGACGAATCCAAAGCTGAGAACAAAACAGATGCTCCTACGGAAGCTCCCACAGAAGCTCCTACGGAAGCTCCCACAGAGGCTCCTACAGAGGCTCCTACAGAGGCTCCCACAGAGTCCGAGACTGAGTCCAGCGGCACAACAGGTCCCACAGCTCAGGTTATCGAAGACGGCACAATGATCTTCTACGAGAACTTCGACAGCTATGCAAACACGACAGACACAGAGTCCACACTCACAGCTCTTCGTGCAGGCAATAATGGTCTTTGGAAGTTTGACGACCAGACAGACTCCTACTACGGCAAGTACGACCTCGTTCCTTACGCTAAGAAGTCAACAGCTCAGTTCGCTGTTAAGGACGGCAAGCTCCAGATATACGGTTACGAGGATGCTAACGGCACAGCCATTACAGACGCAAACGATACATATCTCATCATCCAGGATGATGCATACCTCTGGGAGCTCGAGTACAACAAATATACTATCCAGTATGATTTCTGCTACACAAGCGCAAAGAATACTCAGAGATACTTCAACCTTATCTGGAACTACACAGGTTACTACTACTACTCCTTCCACTTCAGAGTAACAGGTCAGGGTCACCTCCAGACACACAGTGCTAACACATGGTACACAATAGATGAAAAGGGCAGCGCATTGTACGCAGCCGGTACAGATACAGACGACACCGGTTCTTCCGTTATCAAGAAGCTCTGCGGTCTTACATACGAAAAGGGCGTAGACAAGACAGCTAACATCGAATTCTCCGTAAGAATTCAGATAGATGTACAGGGCGAGTCCGGCGTTAAGGTTTGGATGAAGGTACTTGGCGGTGCTGGTGCTACACCTACAGATTGGATCCAGGTATCGCAGTTCAGCGCAAACTCCGCAGGTGCAGACACTTGGGGTCAGCACAATAAGGATATGGTAGACTTGTTCGGCGGCATTACCGGTAGTATCGCTCTCAAGTCCTGCTCCGCTAACGGTTGGATGGACAACATTATGATCTGGGCTGGTCACGGCGAAGAGCCTGCTGACAAGACAGTTACTTTCGTTCCCACAGCTCTCGTAGCTGAATAAGAATATCGTTTCTTGAAAACAGCATTTTGCTGAAGTAGAGTAAACTAAATTAAATTGATCCCCGAGATCAAGGCAAACGCTTTTGGTCTCGGGGATCTTTTTTTGTTTTTTTGAGAGAGGAGATTTTGTGCCGCGGCGACGGTGGGAATGCTTGATTAAATCTTTTACTTTTCGGACGAATGTTCCACCACACAAAAAGATTTCCTCTATCCCGTAGGGGCGGACGACGGTTTGCAA
>CAYYND010000132.1:0-1830 GCA_964472845.1 uncultured Lachnospiraceae bacterium
GTCTTCAACGACCGCATATTCGTCCATATTTTCCTCAAGCTCCTTGTCGCTGACCGAGCCCTTAACGGCAACGGTAAGCTCCATATCCAAGGAAAACACATCATTTATCTCGCAAAGACATCTTGCGCACTCGGCGGTATACGGAACCTTAGCATTAAGAAAAAGTCTGATATATCCACCGTTATCCGTTACCTTACCGCATATATGAGCATCATCGTTAAAGGTAACGAACCTGACATCACCGGGTGTAAGCATATAATCAAATTCAATCAAACGTGTTTCGCCTCTGAGCAAAGCACTTATATCGAGCTTCATTAAATGTTGAAACCTCCGTTTTTTACGATAGACAGAATGCAACGCATATTATTATAATATATTGTGCTTTTTTTGTCAAGTCTTTTTTTGCTTTTATTTTAATTAATTCGGTATTTTTTGCTTTTTTCAGAATTTATTGGCTTCAAAAGCTATACGACTCATTCCTCGTCGGCATTCTCCCAATTGTGGAATACGTTGAGGACATCCTCGTTATCCTCAAGTGTCTCGAGAAGAAGATTCATATGTCTTATGTTTTCCTCATCCGTCATAGTAACGTAGTTCTGAGGAATCTTATCCTTCTCCGCGGACTCTATCGTATATCCGAGCTTTTCGAGATCGTCTCTTATGGGATAGAGATCATCCGTTTCGGTATATATCTCAAACATATCGCCTTCGGGATCCGCTACAAAATCAGATGCTCCCGCTTCAAGTGCCGCTTCCATAAGCTCATCTTCATCAACGCCCTCAGAGGCGATGAGGATAACGCCTTTGTTTTCAAACATATAGCTTACGCAACCCGTAGCACCGAGATTACCGCCAAACTTATCAAAAGCGTGTCTTACCTCGCCGGCGGTTCTGTTTCTGTTATCGGTGGAGGTCTCCACTATGACCGCAACGCCTTCCGGTCCGTATCCCTCGTATGTGATCTCTTCGTAGCTTGCGCCGTCAGATCCGAGTGCCTTCTTTATCGTTCTTTCAATATTATCATTGGGAACGTTGCTTGCGCGCGCCTTTGTGATAAGGTCACGCAGGCGAGAGTTGGAATTGGGATCTCCGCCACTCTCTTTTACAGCGATAGTTATCTCCTTCGCGATCTTTGTGAATACGTTTGCCTTAGCGGCATCCGCTTTCGCCTTCTTGTGTTTGATGTTGTTCCATTTACTATGTCCGGACATATTTTTAACCTCACTTGTGTATATTGATATTTTTTATATTCTGGGAGTCTTTTTAAGGCAGATAAGACCGAATGCGTTTCCGAGAACGTATCTTGTTGCCTTGGTAAGCATTACTCTGAATGACACAGTCTCGGGATCCTGCGCCGAAAGTATCTGACAGTTATGATAGAATCTATTGTATTCCGCCGCCACGTCAAGAATGTATCTTGTGATCACGGAGGGCTCAAGGTCATTCATAGCAGAGATGACCTTTTCGGGGAATCTTGCAAGCACTTTGAGAAGTGTTGCCTCTTCGGGAGCGGTTATCTTAAGATCCGCGGTGTCAGCTACGCCGGAATTCTCTGCTCGCTCAAGTATGGAGCACGTACGTGCATAGGTATACTGCACATAAGGACCCGTATTTCCGTCAAAGCTGAGTGCATCCTCAAGTCTGAAGTCTATATCCTTTATACGGCTTCCGAGCAGATAATAAAATACTATCGCGCCCACGCCTACCGCCTCGGCAGTCTCTTCCCTGTTTGTAATATTGGGGTTCTTCTCCTTCATTATCTCGGTAACCTTCTCGATAGCCATATTGAAAAGGTATCGAGAAGGTTACCGAGATAATGAAGGAGAAGAA
>CAYYND010000133.1:0-1649 GCA_964472845.1 uncultured Lachnospiraceae bacterium
ATTGTTCATGGTAGTTTCTCCTTTTTGTTCGATTGTTTTTCTGTTGGAATCTATGCTTGTCACCCTCGTTTAATATTTCAAACAGTGTATCAATGCGATACAGCAAAACTTTTTTCTAAGCAGGAACAGAATGTATACTGATCTTTTTTCTTGCCTCTTTGATAGATAGAATCGTTGCATCGTACTTTTCTTGTTCGTATGCGTCTTGATACTGTAAAAAACGAATCATTACAAAATCGTCTTGTAATTTTTTTGTAAAATGATGCTTTCATTGTACCGCCGCCTTTCCTGTTTTATTATAGCATACTTTGAGGTGTTTGTAAATAGTGATGTTGCGGCTTCGCCGATAGTTGGGAAAACGGATTTTTGATCGAATTACAAGCCTTCAATCGCTCTATTGTAATTTGCGCGAAAATATGCTATAATAAAAACATACAACATTAAATCGGAGGTCAAGTCATGCAAAACGCCAGATCGATCACCTTTTTCTCAGAGATGCGAGAAGTGACGGTGAACATTCGCACCATTCTTTATATCAAGGTCAACAACGGCATTTCCTATGTCCACCTCATTTCGGGCAAGGTGCTGCCCTCGCGCACGACCATCATGGAATTTGAGCAGCTTCTCGGCGAGGACTTCATTAAGATCCGCCGCGGCAGTCTCGTGTCGGTCTACGCCATCCACAGTATTACCGATACGGTCAACCTCATCAACGGCGAATCGCTGAAATACGCTGATCGCGCCTTTGCTGAATTTACAGAGCACTACCGGGTACGGCAGCGCGCCATCATCGAAGGCTTTGGAGCGCAGGACAACCTACATACCCCGGAAGAATACGCCGAGCATTACCGCTCCTTTGACGATATGCCCTTTGCATTCACCGACATTGAAATGATCTTTGACGAGAGCAATGTGGCTGTTGACTGGGTATTCCGTTACGGTAACGCCGCGCTTGCAGAGCTGGAGGGCGTGCCGCTGGAAAAGCTTGTCGGCAACACCTTTGCCACCATCTTTCCGAATATGGATCAAAAATGGCTGCGCACCTATGAGCGTGTGGTGCTGTTTGAGGAGATGCTGAACATTGTCGATCACAGCCCCGAGATCGACGCCAACCTGAACATCATCTGCTTTCCGACCTTCAAGGGGCACTGCGGCTGTCTTTTGTTCGATGTGGCGAAGTTGAAATCCTTCCGCCGTCCCACGGCGACCGACAGCGCCATTGCCGCCTATATTGCAGGGCTACTTGGTTGAGTTCACAAAAAAATTTTTTTGAAAATAACAGCCTTTGCTTTTATTTCATCGAATCCTTTGACAAGAATACGACGAGTAAAACTCAAAAAACCACGTTTTTAGATAAGTTCATCCAATCCTTGACCGCAAACCGACAAACACCGCGTTATAAGAGAATTTGGACAAAACCTATTGAAAAAATGCGGCGAATGTGGTATAATATACGCAGCGTAAAGCAAGAGCGAACACAGGCTCGCTGCGTACCGAGAATGCTGTCGCATTCTCCCAAAGTTTTGCTCGGCTTTATGGTATAATGCTTAGGAAGATCTTCAGAGGGCAAAAGCCTCACTGAAAAAGTTCAAAAAAATTTAAGGAAAAGGGGTTGCAAGCATGATGAACAGGGCGTATAATCTTGAAGC
>CAYYND010000134.1:0-1522 GCA_964472845.1 uncultured Lachnospiraceae bacterium
GCACAGGTTCATATACAGAGGGTGGGAGGTACAGAGCACGGGCAACCCATACGCGCACGCCATTCTCAGGGGATACGTTGACGACAGGGGAAATTCCTTCCCAAACTATCATTACGAGGATCTGCAAAGGCTCGCCGAGGTCTACGGCTCCAAGGGACTTCAAAATCCCGCGGTGATCGTTGATACCAATCACGCAAACTCGGGCAAGCGATATCTTGAGCAGATACGCATTGCCAAGGAAGTGCTTCACAGCTGCCGTCACAGCGCGGGCATAAGGAAGCTCGTTAAAGGGCTTATGATAGAGAGCTACATTGAGGACGGCGCGCAAAAGGTCGGCGGCGGCGTATACGGGCAGTCGATCACAGATCCGTGTCTCGGTTGGGCAAAGACGGAGCGTCTTGTGCTCGAGCTTGCAGAGCAGCTTTAAGTTTAATTTCGAACAAATTCGGATAAAGGCACAAAAAGAGCCTACCGTCGATCAAAAGGCGGTAAGCTCTTTTTTACGTTCAGACCTCTGAAGAGTCTGCTATACGTTTAAAGAAATATATCGTCGGACGCTTAGTCCTCGAGACCGAGAACCTTTCTTGCGACGTCGGGGGTATTTGTGATAAGTGCGTCCACGCCTGCCTCAACGAGCTGACGGCAAGCCTCGGGATCGTCGCAGGTCCAAGGATTTACGCGGATGCCCCTTGCGTGGCATTCGTCGACGAGCTCGGGGTAAAGCGAGATCTGGTTATATCTCGGATGCTCTGCCCATGCGCCGAGGTTTTCACTATACAGCCAAGGCTTTACCATATTGAAGCCGTAGAGGGGAGCGACCTTTGCTTCGGGATCAAAGCGGAGCATACGTGCGAGCTGTTCGTGGTCGAAGGAAGAATAGTAGATCTTGTCCAGCATACCGTATTTTTCCGCGGTTGCGCGAAGTGCGGGAATGATATCGGGGTTTGCGGATTTGATCTCGACGTTGATGGTCATATTTGTTTTTGAGTAAAGTTCGTAGAGTTCGTCGAGCGTGGGGATCTTAACGCCGGTGAGCTTATTGCCGTAGAATTTGTATCCGAAGTCGAAGAATTTAAGTTCCTCGAGGGTATAGTCGGTTACTTTACCCTGACCGTTGGAAGTACGGTCGATCTTTTCATCGTGGAGGACCATAATATGTCCGTCTTTTGAAAAATGGACGTCGATCTCGATGCCGTCGGCTTTCATATCGATAGCGAGGCGAAAAGCTTCCATAGTATTTTCGGGTGCATAAGCGGATGCGCCTCTATGAGCCCATACGAGTGTACGTTCGTTAAGTGTTTTTGCCATAATTTTGTACCTTCCTTTGATTAAGTAGTTATTATGTTATTGTATAATAAGGTTTTTTGAAGTTTTTGCCTGCCGTGACGACGGCGCACTGTCTTTCTTTTAAAGTTTCGGTCAAGCCTTTTCAAAGGCGGCGAACTCTCCACGGCGTTTTCTTTTTTTAAGTTTTTGCGTCGCTTTTTTCAAAAAGCGACCGGGGTACGGGGCAGCGCCCCGC
>CAYYND010000135.1:0-1504 GCA_964472845.1 uncultured Lachnospiraceae bacterium
GGTGGGGACTTTTCACAAGCTTCGTGTATTCCGTGTTTCAGATGATGATAGGCGGGAATACCGTGATGGCACTCTTCTTGCCCGGCTCGGATACTTACAGTAATATTCTGAACGCTGTACTCATCTGCCTTATCGATTACGTTATCGCCTATACCGTCCTCGGCGTCGGCGGCGCCTTCAGAGGGCTGAAAAAGAAAAACGGCGAGGACAATAAGGTGCTCGGTATCCTCCTCGGAGTACTTCTCGCACTGTCGCTTCGTTACGTGGCACATATCGCCTCCGGTGCTATCTTCTACGGCTCGTATGCCGAATGGTTCTTTACCGATACCGCCATAGCCGACCTTGAGATAAGCCGTAACATAATGGAAAAATTCAGCGGCGCGAGCCTCGCTTTGGTGTATTCCGTCGTCTATAACGGATGCTATATGATCCCGGAGATAGTCATTACCGCTCTCGCCGCACTCGGCGTGGCAAGGTTGCCTGTGGTCAAAAAGCAGTGAGCTTCTTGTCGGTTGATAGGCTTTTCGTTCAGCTCTTGCCATTATTCGCTATGTTTGCACTGTCTCATTCCGCCGCATCAAAATCCATTTTTCAAATTTCTCTATGTTCGCACCGCACCCCTTTTTAATCTGCCGGTACATCAATAACAGGTCAACAGATCACACTGTGTAGCGTCCTCGCCAAAGCCGGTTCAAAGGCGCGGCGTCTGAGTGCCTTTGCTCACTTCTTTGGTCACTTTTTTGTTGAGTGACAAGAAAGTGACAGAAAACCTCTTGCCGAGTGTCAAAAAAAGAACGAAAAAATCCGTTAGCCGACAAGAAATAAACAAAAAACTCAAAAAAACTCTTGCAAGCACGAAAGAAAAATGCTATACTAATACATATATTTTCTGAGTCAGGGAGCAGGTTATGGTAAAAATAGGCTTTGATAATCAAAAGTACATCGAAACTCAATCAAAACACATAAAAGACAGGATCGACAAGTTCGGCGGAAAGCTTTACCTTGAATTCGGCGGAAAGCTCTTCGACGATTACCACGCCTCGCGCGTGCTTCCCGGATTTGCTCCCGACAGCAAGATCAGAATGCTGCTCGCACTCAAAGAGAGAGCAGAAATAGTTATAGTGATCAGCGCAGATGACATCGAAAAAAGCAAGCAACGCGGCGACCTCGGCATCACCTACGACAGCGACGTAATACGACTTCTCGATATCTTCACGGAGATCGGACTTTTCGTCGGAAGCGTCGTTATCACACGCTGGAGAGGACAGCATATTGCTGAGCAGTTTGAAAAGAAGCTCAAGAACCGCGGAGTAAAAGTCTATCGCCACTATCCGATAGACGGATATCCGACCAATCTCGAACTTATAATAAGCGAGTACGGCTACGGCAGAAACGACTACGTCGAGACCTCGCGCCCGCTCGTCGTCATTACCGCCCCGGGACCCGGAAGCGGCAAGATGGCAGTCTGCCTCTCTCAACTTTATCACGAGCATAAGAGGGGAAT
>CAYYND010000136.1:0-1443 GCA_964472845.1 uncultured Lachnospiraceae bacterium
TTGAGCGTATGGAATTGAAAGCTAAAATATCCGCTTTTCACCGTGAAATATCCGAGCTTGACGGCATACGGGAAAACAAGGAGCATTTCATCCGAGCCATACGGAAATTTATGCAAATGGATACTTTAACCGCACCGCTTCTTCGGGAACTGATTGAAAGAATTGATGTGTACGAGGTTAAAGGTACAGGTAAAAACCGAACTCAACAACTGCTTATTCATTACAAATTCGTGGGTTGTATTGATATTCCAGAAGTGCCAAGCCACAGTAATTTCACGCAGGAAACCCGCAAAGGCGTAGCGGTTGAGTATATTCCGAAACAACTCACAGCCTAAAACAAAACGAGCAAGGCGAAACACCTTGCTCAGTACATACGAAAAGCGATATTTAAGACAAAAAGAAATCGAGTGTCCTCTCCCAACTTTCAGGTTGGTTAAGAACACTCGATATGGTGCACTTGAGCATTCTATAATCGAACCGTTTACCTCTTTGAGGCTCACAGTTTTAGTTGCTTCTTTATAATTAAACGCTATGACCATTTTGTCGTCGTAGAGATATACAGCGTTTACAAATATGTCAATCAGTCTTTGTTTGTGTTCCTTCGTTTCTAAACGCATGGTCTGAATTTGCTTCAGCCACAGTATTAAGCCCTCTTTTGTGATTTTGGGCTTCTTCATCTCTGCCTTGATGAGCTTCAAATTTATCTCATCTCTCGTTTGCTCCAATTCGAGCATTCTTTGTGTCACAGTTGACGTTCTGATGCCATCTTCGATTGCCTTGAGTAGATTGTTCAGTGCGTTTTCCGTTTCGCTGAGCCGTTGCTTCAGAAGCTGTATTGCAGGATTCTCTTTTTGAAGATTTCTAAATACGATCCCGGCAATATCTTCGATCACCTTGTCCGTCATCACTTCACGGGTGTACTTAATGACGAGATTTTCGACCCAGTCTTTCTTGACCGTCTTTTTATCGCAGGTGTGCTTATACTTGACGGTATTGCACTTATAATACCGATGCACCTCACCGTTTCGCCCTGTGCCGCTCTCACCGGTCATATACGCACCGCATTTACCGCAGAACAGCTTGGTGGTCAGTAAGTAGTCATCCTCGGCTTTGTGCCTTGCTGTGGCTCTCTTGTTCTTTTCACGCTCAATCTGCACCTTGTCAAACAATGCTTGGGGTACGATTCTCGGTATGCCGTCCTTTTGGACAATATCCCGGAACTTGTACTCACCAATATACCGTCGATTCTTCAGCATATCCGTGACGATATTAATGGTGATTTTCGAACCGAGAGAAGAGGTCAACCCTTTGGCATTGAGCATGTCCCTGATTTCCTTGATTGTCTTGCCGTTGGCATATGCTTCAAAAGCTTGAACCACATAGGGGGCTTTTACGGGATCTACCTCGAATAGCTGATCCTTATTGATGGTGTACCCTATGGGG
>CAYYND010000137.1:0-1361 GCA_964472845.1 uncultured Lachnospiraceae bacterium
TTCCTTATCGGAATGCTTCACCGTATAAGTATATTGCTTTGCGGTCTTTCCGCCGGATCCGGCTCCGAGGCAAACAATCTTGCCATAAGCGGAACGGCGTTTGCAAAAAAGCGGCGCGATGCAGATACCGTCATAACTACCGACAGCGAGCATCCGTCTGTTGAAAATGTAATGCAAAAACTCGAATCCGAAGGCTTTCGGGTAATAAGAATATCGACAAAGGGCGGAGAGCTTGACCTTGATCAACTTAACGCAGCCCTCGAAAACAGAATATTTATGGTATCTATGATGATGGTAAATAACGAAACGGGTGCGCTCTATGATGTTAAAAGTGCCTTTTCGGCGGTCAAAAGGAGATATCCGGATGCCGTGACTCATTGCGATGCAGTTCAAGGTTATATGAAAAACAGATTCACTCCCGCCTCTATCGGCGCGGATCTCGTTACCGTCAGCTCGCATAAGATCCACGGTCCCAAAGGCGTAGGCGCGCTTTACGTAAATCCTCAGATGGTCAAGGCAAAAAAGATATCACCGATCATCTTTGGCGGCGGTCAGGAATCTGGCTACCGTTCGGGTACCGAGAATATGATCGGAATAGCGGGCTTTGCCGCGGCGGCGAAGGAGCAGTATTCAAAGCTTGCCTCCGACATAGAATATATGACAGATCTGAGGACGCTTGCCGAAAGGGAGATCTCGAAAATTCCCGAGATAAAGCTTAATATTCCGAGGGGAATGAGAGCACCGCATATTCTGAACATCACGCTTCCGCACATTAAAAGTGAGACTATGTTGCATTTCCTTTCTTCGAAGGGAATATGCGTGTCAAGCGGCTCGGCTTGCTCGTCAAGATCATCTCATCACAGCCCCTCGCTCATTGCGTTCGGACTTATGCTCCATGAGGCGGACACCTCGATACGCATAAGCCTTTCCGAATACAACACCGAGGCAGATATAAAGGCGTTGGCTCGCTCGCTTGCTGAGGGGGTATCGAGCCTCGTAAGGATCAAATAATTAAAAGGTGGAAAGAAATGTATTTAGAGCTTGAAAAGCCGTATTCTTTCGAAAAGATAACATCTCTGACTTTGCTGTTCAGAGCAAACAAAAAATGGGGACTTCTTCACGATGCCGACGGACAGATAAGACTTCCGCAGTATGAATGTTCCGATGATGACGATCCTGAAAATATGATACTCGGTATCGTGTTCAGACTTACGGGGATATTCTCATTCGAGATCAAGCCTGCGTTTGACTATACGTTAAAGTTGTCGGAGTCGGAAGCTTTGCAAAGTTTGGATCGAAATGGAAGAATGTACATTGTCTCCCTCGGGGACGATACGATCTCCGTTAGTGCGGATCAAAGG
>CAYYND010000138.1:0-1268 GCA_964472845.1 uncultured Lachnospiraceae bacterium
AGATCAAGCTCATCCATTGAATGGGCAAGGGCGTAACGCTTACAATGGATGAGCTTGATCTTCTCCTTAACGCATTTTCGGATAAACAGTAATACATAACTCAAAATAACGAAATATCCACGGTAGTTGGTACATTCGCGTCGGCGCGTATGGTCATACCGTGGATATTTTTTATTCTGAATATCGATCCTTGCGGACATTTTTCGACACATATACATATACTGTATCGAGCCGCAGGAACGGCTCAATACAAAACGGAGGTACTATACTTCAAAATGTACAGAGAAGATAACAATACAAGGAACGGTACGTGCAACGCGGATGACGAGATCCTGCGCCGTATTCTTGAGGAAAACGGTGTAAGACGTCCCGATATGCGTCGCAGTGTCCCCACCGCTGTTTACCCCGCCGCACACGGATCGGAAACATCGAACGGCGGTGCCTGCAATCAGAACGACGGTTTCGCTGATCGCTCCGAATCAAATTGCCAATACGGCGACGGACTCGCGTACGGCATAATGGGCAGACCGCTGGCGATCGTTTATTCCCCCATACAGGAATGGCATATGCTCTATGATCGCGAGGTCGGGCTTTCAAGAGGAACTATATTTGAGGAGCTTGATCTGCCGTTGACGGTAAAGCAAAACGACGAAGGAGGATGTTGCCGTGGATAACAGAAGATATTCAAACACACAGAACAGAAGAGGCTCAACGGACGGTTGCAACTGTGCTCGCCGTCAGGGTCGCTCCTCGGGATGTAGCGAATGTACCGCGCTTATGTCCAAAATCAGAGCGGTGGATTTTGCAATTCAGGAGACCGTGCTTTATCTTGACGCATATCCGTGTAACAAAGAAGCACTCGAATATTATCATTCCCTTATCGAAATTAGAGAAAAGCTTATGTCCGCTCATCAGAATTCATGCGGTCCGATCACAAATGACGGAAACACGAGCCGCACGAGCTGGGAATGGATCTCATCTCCCTGGCCGTGGGAAATTGAGTCAAATGTGTAATATTTGAGAAAGGAGCAGACATATGTGGAGCTACGAAAAGAAATTACAGTATCCTGTAAGGATCAAAAACCCCAATCCTCAGCTTGCGAGCATCATAATATCGCAGATCGGTGGGCCCGACGGTGAGCTCGGGGCGTCGATGCGCTATCTCTCCCAGAGATACAGTATGCCTTACGACGAGGTCAAAGGGATCTTAACAGACATCGGTAGAGAAGCCTCTGAAATGTTCCTTTCAGAGGCTACCGCTTTTTTTG
>CAYYND010000139.1:0-1184 GCA_964472845.1 uncultured Lachnospiraceae bacterium
GAGCGCGCGCCTGATAAGCGCGAGGTCGGTGGTTCGAGTCCACTTGAGCCCACCAGACATACAGAAGTATGTCTAAAAGAAGATCATTGACAACGGAATAAAGTAATTGAGTAAAAACGAACAGATAAGAGGACTATTTTTGATATAAAGAAAATAGGTTTTTCCGAAAGGGTAAAAGATATTACAATTAAACCGATAGGTGGAAATGTAAAGCTAAAGAAAGATAAGTGTCTTTTCAAAGCGAAGAAGAAAACAACGTACGACGTAAGTTGTACACCCGAATTTGTTTAAGAAGAAACTCAAGCAATTCAGAAGAGAACAGCCGGAGCCGTCAGAGAGAGATCGAAGATGGCGAAAGGAAGTTAAAGCGAATAAGAGCATAAGGTGAATGCCTTGGCATCAGGAGCCGAAGAAGGACGTGACAAGCTGCGATAAGCTACGGGGAGCTGCAAATAAGCTAAGCCGTAGATTTCCGAATGGGGAAACCCACTTACTGAAGAGGTAAGTATCATACAGTGAATACATAGCTGTATGAAGGGAACCTCCCGAACTGAAACATCTAAGTAGGGAGAGGAAAAGAAATCAACCGAGATTCCGCGAGTAGTGGCGAGCGAAAGCGGAAGAGGCTAAACCTTTGGTAGAAATACCGAAGGGGTTCGGACTGTAACGTGTACTGAAGGAGATAGTCGAATCATTTGGGAAGATGATCCGTAGAGAGTGAGAGACTCGTAGACGAAATCAAATTCAGGCTAACAGTATCCAAAGTATCACCGGGCACGTGGAACCCGGTGAGAATAAGGGGGGCCCACCCTCCAAGCCTAAATACTACCTGATGACCGATAGTGTAGAAGTACTGTGAAGGAAAGGTGAAAAGAACCCCGGGAGGGGAGTGAAAAGAACCTGAAACCTTATGTTTACAAGCACACAGAGCCGAGAGGCGATGTGGTACTTTTTGTAGAACGGTCCGGCGAGTTAACGTATGTAGCGAGGTTAAGATATTAAGTATCGGAGCCGCAGGGAAACCGAGTGTGAACAGCACATAGAGTTGCATGCGTTAGACCCGAAACCGGGTGACCTATCCATGAGCAGGTTGAAGTTGAGGTAAAACTCAATGGAGGACCGAACCGACCCCCGTTGAAAAGTTGGCGGATGACTTGTGGATAGCGGAGAAATTCCAATCGAAC
>CAYYND010000140.1:0-1181 GCA_964472845.1 uncultured Lachnospiraceae bacterium
GTGTGAAAGAATCTCCACACCTGTTATAGTAACTTACGTGTCAATGCCTATCATAACAGATACAGTGCCGCCATAGCCTTTAGCTCCGGATGTGAAAACGTATCCTGCTATGTCACCGCTGTCATTTGTACCCTCACAATAAGTGAGGCCCTCGCCTAAGTCAGTGACCTGACCGAACTGCTTACCCTCAGGAAGCACCAACATTCGGCTTGCCTTTTCTGTTTTAACAGCGTTAAGGGCTATCTTCTCTTTAGTGACATTGTTTGTCACAGCTAAAAGAGTTGTGGAAACGAGACAAATTATAAGCAGTGCAACTGTAGGAATAAGGATGTCCTTTAGCTTAAAGTTTTTCATGCCTTTTGTGCCTCCTTTTTCTCCTTAACCGAACCGAAAGGCTTGGGAGTTGTCATGTTTTCAATGTGAGGAACAAGGATATTCATAAGGATAATTGAGAATGAAACACCTTCGGGAAGTGAACCGAAAAGTCTTATAACCGATGTTATAAGTCCACAGCCTATACCGAAAATTATCTTGCCCTTTTTATTAATGGGTGATGTGGTGTAATCTGTTGCCATGAAGAATGCGCCTAACATAAGTCCGCCGCCGAGAAGCTGATAAGCCACAAATTCAAGGTTAAAGGAACCTGCAAAGAGCATTACAACAGCAACAGTTCCAATAAATGTAAGAGGAATTATGGGGGAAATAACCTTTCTTAGCATAAGATAAAGTCCACCGCAAATAAGAGCGATTGAGCAAACCTCGCCCATTGAACCGCCATGATTGCCAACGAGCATTTGTGTAAGCGTTGGAAGAACATCACTGACAGATGAAATGTCTCCGCCGTGAACGCCGGCAAGAGTAGCCATAGGTGTGGCCGAGGTCACAGCGTCTGCGCTCCAAGTGTTTGTAAACGGTACCACCCAATTAGCCATAGCTGTGGGGAAGGATGTCATGAGAATAATTCTCGCTGTCATTGCCGGGTTAACAAAGTTTTGACCGATACCGCCAAACATTTGCTTAACGACCACAATAGCTATAAGTGAACCGATTGCTGCCATCCACAAGGGCATTGTAGCAGGCAGGTTAAATGCAAGGATAATACCTGTTACAACTGCACTAAGATCACCGATTGTGGTTGGTCTTTTCATAATTTTTCTTGAAAGCGCCTCGAAGATAACGCT
>CAYYND010000141.1:0-1170 GCA_964472845.1 uncultured Lachnospiraceae bacterium
ATTGTAAACAGGTATCTCATCTTTATCCCAGAATGAAGATTTTGATGTATAAGATAATTTCTGAATATTCAGCTGTAAAACCATATGCTGATTTAAATGCATACGATAAGAAGCTGTCCCTTTTTCTTATATCATCGGATTCCGAAATGAAACAGTCTCCAGATGCTCCAGTCCATATTCTTCCACAATTTTTTCCGCAATACGAAGCACAGGCGGATTCCAGACCTTATCCGGTGCATGCGCATCTGAGCCGAATACCACCTTATTGCCTACCTCAGCTGCCACTTCCCAGAAAGCAGGATTCGGATAATTCCTGTGATCCCCAATTCCGAGGAAATTGATCTCAAGCGGTATATCCAGCTCCTTTGCTGTCTCACACAGCGTGCGGACTTCCTTCTGGTATACAGCTTTATCACCCTTGAAATTGATCAGATCCGGGTGCGCAAAATATGTAAAACAGCCGGTGCGCAGTGCTTCCTGTGACTGTCTGCAGTAACGTTTCAGCACTTCTTCGTCACTCGTCGGCGCACCGCTGTAAAGATCATTGATCTCATTGCCGAGAAAATGCTGCCCAAGCAGAAAATATTCGACCGGATACGGTTCGATCAGCTTGCGCATATTCTCAAAGTAAGCCGGGTAATATTCCACTTCAAGGCCGAGATGGATCTCTATGTCCTTTTTGTATTCTTCTTTTAAGCCAAGTACCGTATTCACGTAATCTTCGAGCTGTTCCGGAAGCATCTTTACGTTGCTGACATATCCGGCATCATAAGGCATCGGCGTATGATCGGAAAATCCCAGAATCTTTAATCCGCCTTTGATGGCTGCCTCTACATATTCACGTTCGGTTCCAACGGCATGCATACATCTCCAGGTATGCGTATGATAATTTGCGATCATAATCTTTATCCTGTTTACAGATATTTTTTCAGTTCTTCTGCCTTGTCAAGCTTCTCCCACGGAAGATCCAGATCGTTGCGTCCGAAATGACCATATGCTGCTGTCTGTTTGTAGATCGGACGGCGCAGATCCAGCATCTTGATGATTCCTGCCGGACGAAGATCAAAATGCTCGCGCACGATGTCTGTCAGCTTCTCATCTGAAAGCTTTCCTGTTCCGAACGTATCTACCATGACAGAAGTCGGTCTTGCAACACCGATCGCATAGGAA
>CAYYND010000142.1:0-1101 GCA_964472845.1 uncultured Lachnospiraceae bacterium
GCGGCCATTATACCATCTCCTTTACATGAGTCTCGATAAAGTCAATTTCTTCCGCAGAAAGGTCATATTTTTTGTAAAGCTGCTGGTCGATTTCCGCAACCGATTTACTCCAGTCAATGTCAGAGTCCGGGGTGAAGTCCTGCAGGGGAACGTATTTCCATTTGGGAGCGGGGCAATCCTGTGTGATTTTTAGAACACCAAGCATTGCTCTTGCGAATTTAGTCTTGATATATTTTACTATTGCATTCGCTTCCGCTTCGTTACTACATTTACCAATCGACATGAATGTTTGCGTATGCCCTATATCGGGCTTTGCGACTATCGGCGCAGAAAGCGTTTCTCCAAAAGCTCCGCTACCGTTGGCTTTTGATAAAAAGACTTTATAGCTTTGAAAATTGTCGGGAACACGAACGAATTCGGATTTAATCCACTTTTCGCATCGTTTGCTGCCATCTAAGCCCAAAATCTTGATATATTCAGTTCCATCGAAAGGCTTTTCTGCAAAGAAAATTACTCCATCAAGTTTACTCAACACGTTAGACTTGAAATCGTATTTATGCCCTTTGCTCAAAAGCGATTCTACTTCCGGGTTATCACAGTGCATCTTTTCTGTAAAGCGATATGATTCAGCCGCATAAATGACACTGCTTAAAGAAGCAGTTTTTGTTTTCGCAACTTTACGAACAATATTTCTTAATTCGTCAAATACTATAAAGTGCTCGATCGCCCCGTAGCTCTTCTTCTTATCCCGATATGTAATTGCTACGCCACCTTTAATATCTGTGTTCTGGAAAACTTTGGAACTGTCTGTCTCGTAGTGAAGAACCGTCAAATGAGGGTCGCTCAGCATTTTCTCATTCCATGCTTTCGGAGTTGAACCTGCATTGAACAAAAAACGTGCCGGATGGATCATTTCAACTTTATTTGCAATCTCATAGGACGCGTCTAGAAATTTGTTGTATACTGGTGGTGCAAAGCCTTTATTATCGCCCAGTGTCTCATCCTGATACGGCGGGTTTCCAATGACATAATCAAACTTCATGCTGGTACTCCCTTCCTGAATCGTTTCAAAGTTCTGCGTTTTGTTAGTTCGCCAGTCCT